>JAJUHJ010000018.1 GCA_029279965.1 Phyllobacteriaceae bacterium | reverse complement strand
GCGCGCGGTGATGGCCGGGTTCCATTCAAGGCCGCTGATACGCCGTCCATGAAGATCGATCCAGTCACCCACGAGCGCGCGGGCATTGGCCGCGGCCAGTTCTGTCCCCGCGGCATGCAAATGCCGCAGCCAGCGGAAGCTGTGGAGCTTGTCGAGCCAGACCTGATTGCCGACTTCCATGTGGAAGGGCGATTCGCCGCCGGTTTCCACCAGATGCCCTGCAAACAGGAAGCGGCCATTGTAGATCTCGCGGGCAATGGCGGGATCGGCGAGGCGCAGATCCGGCGGTGCGATCAAGACGCGCTCGGGCGTGCGTCCCGTATAACGCCAGCGATAGACCGGCCCCGCGCGCAGGCGTCGGCGCAAGCGCCGCCATGCCTGGCGCGCTGCAAGGTCCCATAAAAGCGGGCTCAAACCGCTGGCCATTCGGAATCGCACCCAAGAGTTTTGCAACGATGCTGGAGTGCATGCTTTGCAGGACAAGACAGTAGATGATTCAAGCGCTTGTGCGAAGGAGAAATCCTAGGCCGTGTGGACAGTTGGGTTTCGGGCGTGGCGCATGCCGGATCTGGGAACTGAACGGGAAAGGCGCAGTGCGGACGATCTTCCCATCAGGTCCGACAGACACGCAGCCGCGCACAAAAGAAGCCATCGACATCCCCCAGATGCTCGTCATCGCGGATTGCTGCCGGCGTAGTGCGCACGAAGCCCTCCGGTGTTACAAAATGGCGGGTTCCCGGCACTTCTTCGGGCAGAATAGGGTCGAGCCGCAGATCCTTTCGCTCAGCCAGGGTGCCGCGTATCAGTTCCTCCCCCTCGGCGGGATCGAGCGAACAGTTGGAAAAGACCACCACACCGCCGGGATGGACAAAAGACGAAGCACGTTCGAGCAGTCGTTTTTGCAGGTCCGCGAGACGGGTGATATCTTCCGGCGTCTTGGTCCATGGAATGTCCGGATGGCGGCGCACGGTGCCGGTGGAGGAGCAGGGCGCGTCGAGCAGCACCGCATCAAACGGACGATGCGGTTGCCATGTCAGAACATCCGCCTCCACGATTTCGGCTGCCAGCTTCAGTCGGTCGAGATTGCCGGCAAGCCGCTTCAACCGGTTTGTGGAGAGATCAACCGCCGTCACTTTTGCTCCGGCATGGGCAAGTTGAGCTGTCTTCCCGCCGGGGGCGGCGCATAGATCAGCAACCGCCAGATCTTGAACGTCCCCCAACAGGCGCGCCGGCAGGCTGGCGGCGGCGTCCTGGACCCACCACCCGCCCTCGGCATAGCCCGGAAGCTCCGGGACGGATGCGCCGAGGCGGTCCAGGCGTACCGAGCCGTTGGGCAGAACGTATCCGCCAAGCTGCTCCGCCCAATGCTGCGGATCGTCCTTTACGGTGAAATCGACAGGTGGCTCCCGCCGGTGGGCTCGCAAAATGGCATTGGTTTCCTCCGCGCCATAGGCGGCGCGCAGCCGCTCGGCGAACCATTCGGGTGCATCGGAGGTAGTGGAAAGGGCACGCGGCAGTGCGTCGTCTTTCTCGCGGGCGATGTTGCGCAAGATGCCGTTGACGAGGCCGGAAAAGCGCGCCGCCCGTGGATCTGCCTTGGCCTGTGTGACGGCAAGATCGACAGCGGCGCTGTCCGGGACGTCAAGAAAGAGGATCTGCGCCGCGCCGACATGCAGGATATGGGACAGCGCATGCGCTTTCGGCGGCAGGGGCTTTTGCAGACGTGCGCCAATCAGCTTCTCGATCGTCAGCCGGTGTCGCAGAGCGCTGACGAGAATGGCCCGCAAGAGGGTCCGGTCGCGCGGTGAAAGTGCCAGAAACTGCGGGTGGCCGTGCTCACCATCCGTCAGCGCGTCAAGCGGCGTCCGCGTGTCGATGATCGCTGCCAGCAGCCGGGTTGCTGTTCTGCGCAGCTCAAGACCGGGCTTGTCCTCAGGTTGCGTCCCTGTGTGGAATCTACTCTTAGCTCCAGGGCGGGTTTGTCGTCGCGCGGTCGTCCGCCTCACGACCAGGGCCCCGTGCGGCCGCCCATGCTTCTGCGCCCCCAAGGTCCCCTTGCGGCCGGATCACCGCCCGCCAACTCGCCGGTGCCGGTCAGGCCCGCCTCGCGCGCCAGTTCTGTCAGGGCGGCAATGCGGTTCTCCGTGTTCGGATGGGTAGAGAACAGGCCGTCCATCCTCTGGCCGGACAGGGGATTGATGATGAACATGTGTGCTGTCGCCGGATTGCGTTCCGCGTCCGGATTGACGACCTGATGCGCGCCGCGAGCGATTTTGCCCAAGGCGGAGGCAAGCCACATCGGCTGTCCGCAAATTTCCGCGCCGCGGCGGTCGGCGGCATATTCGCGCGTACGGCTAATCGCCATTTGCACCATCATCGCCGCCAGTGGCGCGACGATCATCGCGACGAGAACGCCGATGAAGCCGAGCGGATTGTTGTTGTTGCGCTCGCCGCCGAAAAAGAGGGCAAAATTGCCGAGCATGGAGATTGCGCCCGCCAGTGTTGCTGTAATCGTCATGGTTAGCGTGTCGCGGTTCTGCACGTGCGCCAACTCGTGTGCCATGACACCGGCCACTTCCTCGCGCGAGAGACGCTGAAGCAGACCGGTTGTTGCCGCAACGGCTGCGTTCTGCGGGTTACGCCCGGTGGCAAACGCATTGGGCTGCGGATTGTCGATAATGTAAACGCGCGGCATGGGCAGGCCGGCATTCCGCGCCAGGTCACGTACGATACGGTAGAACTCCGGAGCGGTGCGCTCGTCCACTTCCCGCGCGTGGTGCATTCGCAGCACCATCTTGTCGGCATTCCAGTAGCTGAACAGATTCATTCCGGCCGCGATGACGAAGGCGATCGTCATGCCGCCTGTCCCGCCGATGAGATAGCCGACACCCATAAAGAGCGCCGTCATGAACGCCAGAAGCATTGCAGTGCGAATCATGTTCATGTCAGTGGCTCCGTATCCGGAATCACGCCGGATCACTTTTGTCCGGCGAACCCGCTTGATATATGATGGGAACGGGCTTGTGCATATTCAACAAATCGCCACGTGCGTCACGGGAAAAGAGCCTTGAACGAAACGAAAAACGAAACCGGAAAAGCCCGCTCTGTTGAAGATCTGCCCGCCGCCGCTCGGCGCGCCCTGCAGGAGGCGGAGGAGCGGCGCCGGAAGCATGAACAGGCAGCGGCCGCACGCGAGATCGGCGGGCGCAAGGGACCGGACCCAGCCCGCTATGGCGATTGGGAGGTCAAGGGAATCGCCACGGATTTCTGATTTCGGCCTCCCGCGGACCGTGAACACGCCCCAGATCAGCGCACCATAACCGACAGACAATTTCCGCATGCGGCGCAGTTCCAGAAACTGGTAGCGTCGTTTTGCCGGCTTGCCTTTCGATCACATCAGGAATATATTCCTCTTTATGGCGCGTCGCTCTTCAATCTCTACCGGAAAAACACATCGGTCCAACAGCCAGGGTCTTTTTTCCAGGTGCACTGGCCACGGATTTAAAGACATAGTGTCAGCCATCGGCGCACTGGTTGCCCTTGGAACGTTGCCTGGCTCGGCAGAGGAGGTGCTTCCTGGCCCGGTGGAAGCACGGGTGGTGCGTGTGATCGACGGCGACAGTTTTATCGCCACGGCTCATATCTGGCCCGGCCAGACGGTGACGGTGAATGTCCGCATTCGCGGTATCGACGCGCCGGAGATTCGTACCCGCTGCGCCGTTGAGAAAGCTGCCGCGCGGAAATCCCGTGACGCACTGGAAGAGATGATCGGCGACTCGACCGTCGAGATCCGCAACATCAGCGGCGACAAGTATTTCGGCCGTGTGCTCGCGGATGTTGTAACGGCCCAGAATCGGCACGTGGCGAGCGATTTGCTCGCCCGAACGCTCGCTCGGGCCTATTCCGGCGGCACACGTATCAGCTATTGCGGCTAGTTAGTGCGCCGTGCGTCTTTCCGGATGACAGGACGCGCTATCGAATTAAACCTACGCATCGTGCTTTCCGAAAATCGATTCAGATTTTCGGGCCGATGCTGTAGATCACTGAAAACCGCGCGGCGTGCTGTAAAAGGATGTTGGCGCTGCGTGAGCCCTCAGTCCTCATCATCCGCGTCGCTGTTCGACTTGAGCGAAGACAGCTTGGCGAACACTGCATCCGCGTCCAGCTCATCCTCAGCATCCTGTTTTTGCTCTTCGACGGGCAGGTCCTCCGTCTGAGAGGCAGGAAGCAGGGTGTCGCCGGTGGGCGGCGGTGGCGGTGCATTGCGTGCAGCGCGTTCGACTTCCAGGTCGAGATCGATCTGCGAGCACAGGCCAAGCGTGACGGGGTCCATCGGCACCAGATTGGCCGAGTTCCAGTGTGTGCGGTTGCGGATCTGCTCGATGGTCGATTTGGTCGTGCCTACGAGACGGGAAATCTGCGCATCCTTCAACTCAGGATGATTGCGTACCAACCACAGAATGGCGTTGGGTCGATCCTGGCGCTTGGAGAGCGGCGTGTAACGCGGCCCTCGGCGCTTGGTCTCGGGCACCCGCACTTTCGGTTCGGAAAGCTTCAGCCGGCGATCCGGGTCTGCCTCGCCGCGCGCAATCTCATCGCGCGTCAGCTGTCCGGTCATCACCGGGTCCATCCCCTTGATGCCCTGAGCCGCGTCGCCATCGGCAATCGCACTCACCTCGAGCGGGTGGAGCTTGCAGAACTCGGCAATCTGATCAAACGTCAGTGCCGTGTTGTCCACCAGCCAGACGGCTGTTGCCTTGGGCATGAGAAGCGTATTGGCCATCGCGAATATCCTGATCTTCGCCCGCGTCCCAAGCGCGGGCGGTGGTCATTACCACCAATTTCGGGAATGGGGTTTATATAGTTGCATTCGCCGGAGCTGGCAAGAAAGCGATGCGATAAAACAAAGGAAAGATGTCGTCACAACAATAGAAGACGTCATCGGATTGTCATTGATCTGTCATGCGTTTGAAATCCTCGCCCTCCAATAAGCGGCGTTCCAACCGCTGAGGGAGAGGAAATGAAACGACCTTCGCTTTTTTGCGCGCTCACCACCGCACTTTCGCTGTCCACGGTGATGCCCGCCTCTGCCGAGATGGCATTCAACCGTATCGCGACGTTCGCAGTGGCCGAAAATTTGCCTGCCGAAGCCGATTTAGACAGTGTCACGTCGTCCGAAATCATCACCGTGAGCGGGGACGGCAACACGCTCATCTATTCCGATAGCCCGCTGGGCGCGATTGGCTTCATCGACATCTCCGATCCCGCGGCGCCTGCGCCGGGAGGCAGCATCGAGGTGGAGGGCGAACCGACGTCGGTAGCGGCGATAGGCGCGACCGCCATCGCTGCTATCAACACATCCGGAAGCTACGCGGATCCCTCCGGCAACCTGCTCGTGATCGACATTGCAGAAAGAAATGCGCAAATCTCGTGCACGCTGGCCGGTCAGCCCGATTCCGTGGCGGTTAGCCACGATGAACGGTTTCTTGCCGTCGCCATCGAGAATGAGCGCGACGAGGATTTGAATGACGGCGCCATCCCGCAGATGCCAGCCGGGACACTGCAGATCTTCCCGCTGAGCGAAGGGATGCCCGATTGTGGGGGTGGCAGGACAGTAGACCTGACAGGGCTTGCCGAGATCGCTCCTGAGGACCCCGAGCCGGAATTCGTCGATTTCAACGCGGCGGGCGAGATAGCGGTCACCTTGCAGGAGAACAACCATATCGTCATCGTCTCTGCCGAGAGCGGCGAGGTTGTCGACCATTTCTCAGCCGGAGAAGGAGATGTCGAGAACATCGATTTGCTGGATGACGGCGCATTGCGTTTCGACCAGTCCGCGAAAGGTCTTCGGCGGGAGCCGGATGCAGTGAAATGGCTGGACGAGGAGCGGTTGGTGATCGCCAATGAGGGTGATTATGAAGGCGGCTCGCGCAGTTTCACCATCTTCTCGAGGTCGGGCGAGGTGCTTTACGATTCCGGAGCAGAACTCGACCATCAGGCGGCGCTTGCCGGCCACTATCCTGATGGACGCTCGGATGCCAAGGGCGTCGAACCGGAAGGCATGGAAGCGGCCACTTTCGCCGACCAGAACTACTTTTTCGTCGCTCTTGAGCGAGCATCGCTTATCGCTGTCTATCGCGATACGGGCGAGGAGCCGGAATTTGTACAGGTGCTGCCCTCCGGCATCGGTCCCGAAGGTGTTCTTGCCATCCCGCATCGCAATCTGCTGGTGACGGCGAACGAGGAAGATCTGGTGGAGGATGGTGGTGCACGTTCGCATGTCATGGTCTATGAACTCAGTGAAGACGCGCCCGCCTATCCGATGATCCGCTCGACCGTTCAGGATGGGAAGCCGATCGGCTGGGGCGCTCTTTCCGGCCTGGCGGCGGATCCCGTACACGCCGGTCGTCTCTACGCCGTTTCGGACTCGTTCTATGGCAGCGAGCCTGCGATCTATGAGATCGATGCGACGGTTGCACCCGCCGAAATCACGCGCAAGATCGTGGTGAAGCGCGGCACCGCGCCGGCGCAGAAACTTGATCTTGAAGGTGTCGCAGCAGACGGAGAAGGCGGCTTCTGGCTCGCCTCGGAGGGCGACAGCGCCGATCTCATACCGCACGCGCTCTACCATACGGACAGTGAAGGCGTCATCGACAACGAAATTGCCCTTCCGGCAGAGCTGCTGGCACAGGCTCGGCGATACGGTTTCGAGGGCATTACCGTCGTTGGCGAGGGCAACGAGATGATGCTCGTCATGGCAATGCAGCGGGAATGGAAGGACGATCCGGAAGGCCAGGTGAAACTGCTTGCCTACAGGCCGGCCGACGAGCAATGGCTTGCCGCCCGCTATCCGCTGGACGAGGCGGAACGCGGCTGGGTCGGCCTGTCGGAAATCACGGCGCATGAAGGTAGTCTTTATATTATCGAGCGTGATAACCAGATCGGTGCGCGTGCCGGCATCAAGAGGCTTTACCGGGTGGCGCTGGAGGGTTTCCAGCCGGTTGCGCTCGATTCCGACCTGCCGCTTGTCGAGAAGACGCTGGCGCGCGATCTCCTCGAGGACATGCGTGAGGCTGCCAATGGCTATGTGGTCGACAAGATCGAAGGCTTTGCCATCGATGCTGAGGGCGAGGCGTTTTTCGTCACCGACAATGATGGTGTGGATGACTCCTCCGGTGAGACGATCTTCGTCAAGCTGGGGCAGCTCGAGGCTGTAAACTGAAAAACGGGCCCGGAGGGATGGATCTCCCATTCCTCCGGGCCTGCTATCGTCCGGCATTCGACCCGATACTTGACCGCGAGCCTGAAAAACTTTATGGCAGGCCCGAATTCCACGAGGTCGCCAGAATGTCTCCGCGCGCCACAGGATGGCGTGTAAAGCGGCGGTGGCCCGAAAGATAAAGGTAACAAAATGTCCCGCGCTTGCGAACTGACCGGCAAAGCCGTTATGAGCGGCAACAATGTAAGCCACGCCAACAACAAGACCCGGCGCCGCTTCCTCCCCAATCTCTGCGACGTAACGTTGATCTCCGAGGCTCTGGAGCGGAACGTTCGTTTGCGTGTCTCGGCCAGTGCGCTGCGTACGGTGGAGCATCGTGGCGGGCTTGACGCCTTTCTCTTGAAGGCGAAGTCCAACGAGCTTTCGCAGCGCGCGCGCCTCTTGAAGAAGCAGGTGGCAAAGAAGCTGGCAGAGCAGGCCGAAGCCTGAGTTTCCGCAGGGCGCCTCAAGCCCGCTGGTTCCATCACCCAGGATAAAAAAATGCTCCGCATCCAAGCAGTATGGCCATTCGTGGCCGCGATGGCGGCCGTCGTGGTCGCCTCAAACATTCTGGTGCAGTTCCCCTTCGCTCATTTCGGGCTTGGCGAAATTCTCACCTGGGGCGCTTTCACCTACCCCGTTGCCTTTCTCATCAACGATCTGACGAACCGGCAGTTCGGCCCGAAGGCCGCACGCCGCGTTGTTCTCGTCGGTTTTGGTGTGGCGGTGCTTCTATCGATCTGGCTGGCGACCCCACGCCTTGCCCTCGCCTCGGGCATGGCGTTCCTCGCCGCACAGCTTCTTGATGTTGCCATCTTCGACCGGCTGCGGGGGAGCGCGTGGTGGCAGGCGCCGCTCGTCTCGACGCTCATCGGTTCGGTGCTGGATACGGTGCTGTTCTTCTCGATCGCCTTTGCGGCCGCGTTCTCCTTCCTCGACACTGGGTTGGGGCTTGAGGACGGGTCGCTTCCATTTTCCGTATTCCTGTTTGGCACTGACGCAAGCGTGCCGCTTTGGGTTTCGCTGGCGCTCGGCGATTTCGGCGTGAAACTCCTCGTCAGCCTTGTCATGCTGGTGCCTTATGGCGCGCTTTTATCGGTGCTCAGGCCGGTCGGGTCGACCCGATAGCGCCGTGCGTCTTTTTGGACGCACAAGGACGCTCTACCTCATCGAAGCCACGCATCGTGCTTTCCGAAAATCGATCAAGATTTCCGGCCGATGCTATGGCGCTTTCCGTCAGACCGGCGGAATTCGTCCGAGGGGAATGAAGCCGAGAAAGGCCCGGCCACGTGACACGCGCAGCATGAGGGGCGCATCGCCGAGATTATCGATCACCGACGAAGCGGCTGTGATTTCATCGCGCGCCTGGGGAAAAATCTTAGCCGCGAGTTGCATCGCGGCTGCTGCGTCATGAACCTTCAACGAAAGTTCCGCGTCGATCAGACCGTCTTCGTCGATTGAAACGGGCCCCGAGAGCGAAATCCCCGCCTCCTCTCCAGCAAGGCCGATGACCAGTTCGTGGATGTATGTGGATAATCCGTGAAGATCGAACAGCTTCGCTTCGATACGTTGCGTGCCGTCCTCAATCGAAAGCTGCGCGCGGCCTTCGAGAAGAGGCAGGCCGGAAGCGATTTCATTGCCAGCGAGGAGGCCGCTGAAACTGGTTGCGGCTTCCACGTCGGTGCCCTGCCTTCTGGCATGAAGCTGCATGGCCTCCACTGTGGCCAACGGCGCATCATCGCCTTCCAGGGCAAAGATCTCGACGTTACGTCCCTCCACGGAGATGCGCTCGGGCAGGGGGTCTGCGAGTTGCGCGCGTGCGCGCAAACTTTGCCATCGTGCCTCAAGCGGGACGAGATGGGGCAGGACGACTGTCGCCGGTGAATCCATTTCGCCGACGATATGATACGGTTGATAGACATTGGCGGCGGATCGGAAAGCACCAGCCTGAATCGAGATGCCGTCGGAAACATTCTCGTAATACATGCTGCGGCAGAAGAGCCCAATCCGGAATGGGTAGCCGCGAGCCTCCGGCTCCTCGCAATAGGCCCGCACACCGTTGCCGTCGATCTGCGCGATGCTTGCCGTGACCCGGCTTTCCAGCGCGCGCGCGGCATAGAACCAGCCACCCGTATAGGCCAACAGGACAACCAGAACGCCCAAGGCCAGCCATATGATGCGGCGGCCGAAGCGTGATCCAGAATGTGTTCTTGACGCCATACGGCTCCTCCCGCTACGCGAATCAATCTATGGGCGCGGCATTTGCAGAAGTTAGGGGAAATGGACGATTTTTGGGTTTTTGGCTACGGGTCTTTGATGTGGCGGCCCGGTTTTGCCCATGTGGAAACAAAGAAGGCGCGTGTCTTCGGCTATCGGCGCGCGCTTTGCGTACACTCACACGTCCATCGCGGCACGCCGGACAGACCCGGGCTGGTTCTCGGGCTGGACCGGGGCGGCTCCTGCCTGGGCCTGGCGTTCAATGTGCCGGGCGAGCTTTCGGCAGAGGTGATCGCGTATCTGCGCGAACGCGAACTGGTGAACAACGTCTATCACGAGCGGCGAGTGCGCATTCGCCTTCAGGACGGTCCGGAGGTGGAGGCGCTGACCTATGTTGTCGACCGCACGCATCCCCAATACGCCGGTAGACTCGACGTGGAGCATGCTGCCCAGCGTGTCTCCGGCGCGGTGGGCCAGTCCGGGCGCAATGAAGACTATGTCCTAAACACGGTCGACCATTTGAAGGCCCTCGACATACGTGACCACTGGCTGGAGGCAGTGGCGACGCGGGTTTCTCGCGTCGAGGCGAAAGTATGAAGCTCTATCTCGTGGGGACTGGCGGATCTTCGCGATAATCGTAGAAGCCGCGGCCAGCCTTCCGGCCCAGC
Source organism: Phyllobacteriaceae bacterium (assembly GCA_029279965.1). Taxonomy (GTDB): domain Bacteria; phylum Pseudomonadota; class Alphaproteobacteria; order Rhizobiales; family Rhizobiaceae; genus Chelativorans. Next base: position 27,070 of record JAJUHJ010000018.1, on the reverse strand, counting down.
CAGCCCGCCTCCACATATTTCACCAGCAATGGGCAGGGGCGGTACTTGGAATCGGCCAATCCCTCATAAAGCACTTGCATGATGGAAAGGCAGGTGTCGAGCCCGATGAAATCGGCTAGCTGCAGCGGCCCCATGGGATGGTTGGCGCCGAGTTTCATGGCCGTATCGATTGCCTCCACCGATCCCACGCCCTCATAGAGGGTGTAGATTGCCTCGTTTATCATCGGCAGAAGGATGCGGTTGACGATGAAGGCGGGGAAGTCTTCGGCAACAGTGATGGTCTTGTCGAGACTTTCCACAAAGCCGCGGGCCGCCTCGAAAGTTGTATCCTCTGTGGCGATGCCGCGTACCAGCTCCACCAGCTTCATCACGGGCACCGGATTCATGAAATGAATGCCGATGAAGCGCTCCGCGCGGTCCGTCTGGGAAGCCAGCCGTGTGATGGAGATCGAGGAGGTGTTGGTGGCGATGAACGCTTCGGGATTGAGCATGGGACAGAGCTGGGCAAAGATCTTGCGCTTGACGGCCTCGTCTTCAGTCGCCGCCTCGACCACCAGGTCGGCATCTGCAAGGTCCTCCAGTGCCGCGGCGGGCGTGATGCGTGCCAGTGCTTGCTGACGGGTCTTCTCGTCGAGCTTGCCCGAAGAGACCTGGCGGGCCATGTTTCCGCTGATGGTTGCAATGCCCGCTTCGATACGCTCCGGCGACAGGTCGTAAAGCTTAACATCGTAGCCCGCCTGCGCGGTTACATGCGCGATGCCGCTGCCCATCTGACCGGCGCCGACAATCCCCACTTTCCTGATATTGCCTGTCATATTGCTGATCCGTTCAGGGGCGTGTCGTGGCGCACGCACAAAGAGAAAGGCGGGACATTCCATCCGCCCGCCTCACGGATTCTGCACGCCGCTGGAGGATTGTCAAAGTGCCTTTTCGAGTTCTGGCAAGACGTCAAACAGGTCTGCGACAAGGCCATAGTCGGCGACTTGGAAAATCGGCGCTTCCTCGTCCTTGTTGATGGCGACGATAACTTTGGAGTCCTTCATTCCCGCCAGATGCTGGATGGCGCCGGAGATGCCGCAAGCAATGTAGAGCTCGGGAGCGACCACCTTGCCGGTCTGTCCCACCTGCCAGTCGTTCGGTGCGTAACCCGCATCCACCGCAGCGCGGCTTGCACCGATCGCTGCGCCCAGCTTGTCTGCCACAGGCAGGATCACTTCCTGGAATTTTTCTGCCGAACCCAGCGCCCGGCCGCCGGAAATGATGATCTTCGCCGAAGTCAATTCGGGCCGGTCGCTCTCGGCAATTCTGTTCTCGACGAAGGACGAGAGGCCGGGGTCCGCTGCGGCATACACGTTTTCCACCGGCGCGGAGCCGCCTTCGCCCGCCGGTGAATAAGACGAGGTGCGAACGGTGATGACGCGCTTGGGATCCGTCGTCTCGACCGTCTGTATCGCATTGCCCGCATAGGTGGGGCGCTTATAGGTGTTGGCGTCCACCACCTCGATGATATCGGAGATCTGCATCACGTCGAGGAGAGCAGCGACGCGCGGCATGACGTTTTTGCCGGTGGTGCTCGCCGGAGCGAGGAAGGTGTCGTATCCATCCGCCAGCGCCACGATCGTTGCAGCCAGAGGCTCTGCCAGCCGTTCGGCCAGTGCTTCGCTTTCGGCGAGCAGCACCTTGCACACGCCCGAAAGTTTTGCAGCGGCCTCCGCGGCCGGCCGGGCGTCCTTTCCGGCAACCAGGAGGTCGATATCACCGCCGATATTTGCGGCTGCCGAAAGGGTCCTTGCCGTTTGGTCGGAAAGCGACTGGTTGTCGTGTTCCGCGATCAGGAGAATTGCCATTGTCGTCTTTCCCTTTCCTATCGCGCTGTCACAATATGCCGGCTTCGTTTTTCAGCCTGTCCACCAGCTCGGCGACCGAGCTCACCTTGACGCCTGCCTTGCGGCTTGCAGGTTCCTCAGTCTTCAGGACTTTCAGCCGCGTCTTCACGTCGACGCCGTAATCCGACGGGGTCCTTTCATCCAGCGGCTTCTTTTTGGCCTTCATAATGTTGGGCAGTGACGCATAACGGGGTTCGTTGAGGCGCAGATCCGTGGTTACGATGGCAGGGAGCGTCAGTTCCACCACCTGAAGGCCGCCGTCGACCTCTCGTGTCACCGTGGCCTTCTCGCCATCGATCTCGAGCTTGGAGATGAAGGTGCCCTGTGCCCAGCCGAGCAATGCCGCCAGCATCTGACCAGTCTGGTTCGCGTCATCGTCAATTGCCTGCTTGCCGAGAATGATGAGGCCGGGCTGCTCCTCCCCGGCCACGCCCTTGAGGATCTTCGCTACATCGAGCGGCTCGACCGGCTCGTCATTCTTGACCAGAATCGCGCGATCCGCCCCCATGGCAAGTGCCGTGCGCAGCGTCTCTTGCGCCTTGTCCGGGCCAATCGAGACGGCAACGATTTCGCTCGCCTTGCCGGCTTCCTTCAAGCGGATGGCCTCTTCCACCGCTATCTCATCGAACGGGTTCATCGCCATCTTCACATTGGCAAGCTCGACGCCTGAGCCGTCCGCCTTTACGCGCGGCTTCACGTTCGCGTCGATCACACGCTTGACCGGAACAAGGACTTTCATGCACGCACACCTCTTTCAATTCAGCCATCCGGTGCTCGGATATCACGCAGGCGATCCGGTCCGGTTGCCGATTTCCGCCATGTCCGGGGGAAAACGAAACAGCGGGGCCACTCGTTCAAGCGCCCGCGCCGGAACCGTAATGAGGCGCGGCCCAAGCGTCAATATCGTCAAGGTTCAGCGGCGTATCAGCCGTCGAATCCGGTGGCGCAGGATGCGCAACGCCTTGCGTGTTCCGGCATGCAAGTGAATCTGCCCGGCAGCACGCTGGACAAGCCTTTCGGCATTGGGCTGAAGCCCGATCACGAACGTGCCGATCGCGCGGCGCTCCGACCACAAGCGGCTCATCACCGGATGGTCCGGCACGGCGCAGGAATCGGTGACGGTGATGTTTGGATCGTCGAGATGACTCTTCGTTACCTCGATCATCAAGAGAGTGCCGGGGGAATAGGCCGCATAACTTTCATCGTAGGCTGTTTTCCAGGTGTAGGCGACGCCCGATTCCACGAAGACGACGAGGCAGGCAATGGGCCTGTCGTCCAGCACCAGCGTGTGTATGCGGCACAGATCGCGCTCTGCAAGACGATCCACCGCTTCGCGGGCGAAGGCCGCGCGGTAACGATCAGCGGCCATTGCCGTGCGATCCCGCCCCTTCCAGCCAGAGGCTTCGAGGGTGAGAAAGGTCTCGATGCCCTGCCGGATCTCTTCCGGTTGGCGCGCGATGCGGTGTTCCAGGCGGCCCTGTTCCGACAACCGCCTCTTCAGGCGGCGGAATTCGCGATGGTGATGCGCGCGCAGGCTCCGCCGAAGATAGGCCTCTGCATCGAGGTCGCTTTCAAGGATGGGCCGTTCTGCTTCGCTCGCCGTTATCAGCGGCAGGTTCCGCGCCTCGGCTGCAGCACGAAGGGCCGCGGCAAAGGGACCATCCAGACGCGTGGAGGGAAACACGAAAACCTTCGGCATTTGAAGATGCGGGCGGGCGAGCATGGTAAAAAAATCCTCCATCACGCCGACCGGATCATCTCCGTCCACAAGTGGCGTGCCCAGCGGGCCGAAAGGGTGTGCCCAGGCCCGCAACACCGACACGCCAATCGGCACGGGCGGCTTCTCGACGGAAAAGGGGATCAGGAGGCGCAGACGGCTCTTTTCCTCGGTGCCGTCCCGGATCACCGCAAGACGCACCTCACGGTCCTCCAGGCGCGGCATGGCTGGTGCCAGAAAGCGGGGATTGAAGAAGAGGTTGGGCTCGATGGCGCGGGCGGCGAGATGATCCAGTTCCTCCACCAGGTCGAATCCCGCCGAGGCTGCATAGATCGCCAGCCGGCGCAGGGGCCGGCTGGCCGAGAGCAACTCCATATCGGCGCTCGTGCCCGCTTCGGGGACGCCGGCAAGGTCGCCGATCATGGCGCCGGAGGCACTGCCTCCCGTTTCTTCAACGAGCGGAACCGCCACCATTACTGCGCCTCCTTTCGCAGCGTCATCGGCGCGACGATCGCCATGGCGATCCCGAGCCGCCGCCGCACGACGATGGACAAAAAAGTGGCCTCGACGCATGTGGCCGTGGCAGTGGCGATCGCAGCTCCCCAAAGGCCGATGAACGGGATCAGCATGAAGTTGAGGATGATGTTGACCGCCAGCGTTGTCGCATAGATCGCCGCACAGGCGTTCTGATGCCCGCTCATGGTCAGCAGACTCTCTGCCGGTCCCACCGCTGCGCGGGCGATGACGCCTGCGACCAGCAGGAAAAGAAGCGGATAGCCCGTGTCGAACTCAGGCCCGAAAAGCATCAGGATTGGTTTCCCGAGGATGAGGACGACCACACCCATGGCGAGCGAGGGCCAGAATGTCCACGCCACGGTTTCGCGGGCAAAGCGGGCAAGGGCCGCGTTTTCGCCGCCATGAATGTAAGCGGCGTAGCGCTGGGCAACACCGGCCTTGACCGCGAAATAGACGAAATGGACCAGCGCCAGCGTCTTCACGGTCGCATAGTAGATGGCGACATCGGTGGGCGCCATGAAAAGCCCGACCATCAGCACGTCTGCGTTGGTGAGCATGAAGAAGAAGCTCTCCACCAGGAAGATGGGGAGCGAAATGACGATCCAGGATCGCAGGAGAAAGCGCGGCTTGACCGGTGGCACCTGTCGGGCCGTGCCAGCGCCCATGCCGGCAAGCTGGATGATGGTGGTCAGCCAGGTGGCGAGTATCGCTGCGATCACCGCACCCGTGGCGGTGGGAGCGTGACCTGCCATATGCAGGACCCAGAGGAAGAGCAGAATGAGCAGCGGACGCACGAGATAGGTTGGCGTCATGGCCCACCAGGCCCAGGCATTGGCACGCGCGACGCCCTGAAGCTGGTCGGAAACGGCCATCATGGGCAGGCAAACGAGGCCCAGGTAGAACGGCACCACATAGTAGGCTTCCATGGCTGGCTTGAAGAGCCAGATGCCAATGGCGCCAATCGTGGCGGCAATGGTGGAAAAAAGGAACACCAGAATGCGGCTGGCAATGAGGATTCCGCGTAGCTCGGCAAAGCGCTCCTTGGCCCGGTATTCGGGAATGAAGCGGATGATCGAGGTGTGAAAACCAAGGCAAGAGATGTTGCCGAGGATGATCATCGTCACCCAGACGAGAACGAAAATTCCGTATTCGAAGCCGCCCATATAGCGGGCAAGAAGGACCTGGCTCGCAAAGGCTATGAAGGCGTTGATGATGCGCAATGCAAAGGCAATCAGCGACATGCGCCCGGCCTGACTTTGTGCATCTGCGGCAAAGATCAGCCGGTCCACTTTGTGCGCCCAGGGCCGTGCACGCGCTGCCAGCCGCTCCGGCAGGAGACGTTCAGCCGCCATTGCCGCCGAAAAGCGCAACTCACAACTCCGCTTTGCCCCGTAACAAGTGAAGGTCTAGCGCAGAGTGTTTAAGAGCAGGTTGCGAAAGGTGAAATTGTCGAATCGGCAGCGATCCCGACCGGTATCTCGATGCTCACGCATGATTTACTCCGGCTCTACCCGAAGAATCATGCTGGATCGTGAAATGGGCGCGACGCGCTGAAGCCTATACAAATGCCCCGTGGCAATGCTTGTACTTCTTGCCAGAGCCACAAGGGCAGGGCTCGTTTCGACCGATCTTGCCCCAGGTGGCGGGATCATTCGGATCGCGCTCTTCGGCAGCGACAATGCGGCTCTCGTTGCGTGTCAGCGTCATGGTGTCGCCGGCGGGCGCAAACTCGTCTTCACCCGTCGAGCTATCGACGTGGTGAGGCTGCATGGCCGCCGGTGCCTGCGGCGGCGGCGCATCCGCGGCCTCGCGAACGAGCTCGACCCGCATGAGCTGTGCCGTGACCACCTGACGCAAATTGCCGAGCATCGCCTGAAAAAGCTCGAATGCCTCCGATTTATACTCGTTCAGCGGATCGCGCTGGGCATAGCCGCGGAAGCCGACGACAGAGCGTAGGTGGTCAAGGTTGACCAGATGCTCGCGCCAGAGATGATCGAGCGTCTGCAGGAGGATCGATTTTTCCACATAGGTCATGATGTCGGGGCCGAAACGCTCTGCGCGTTCGGCTGCGGCCTTGTCGGCAGCTTCGGTGATGCGTGCGCGGATATCGTCTTCGGCAATCCCTTCCTCTTGCACCCACTCCTCGACCGGCAAGTCAAGATTGAGGGACGCGCGGACGCCTTCTTTCAGACCCTGAACATCCCATTGTTCCGCATAAGCCTTTTCCGGAATATGGCGGTCCACGAGATCGTCGATGACGTCCTGGCGCATCTCGGCAACCGTCTCGGAAAGGTTCTCTCCGTCCATCAGTTCCAGACGCTGTTCGAAGACCACCTTGCGCTGGTCGTTCATCACGTCATCATATTTGAGCAGGTTCTTCCGGATGTCGAAGTTGCGCGCTTCAACCTTCCGCTGCGCCTTCTCCAGCGCCTTGTTGATCCACGGGTGAACAATGGCTTCGTCTTCTTTCAGCCCAAGCTTTTGCAGCATCCCGTCCATGCGGTCGGAGCCGAAGATGCGCATCAGGTCGTCCTGAAGCGACAGGTAAAACTTGGAGCGGCCCGGATCACCCTGGCGGCCGGAACGACCGCGGAGCTGGTTGTCGATGCGCCGGCTTTCATGGCGTTCCGTCGCCAATACATAAAGGCCGCCCGCAGCGATCGCCTTGTCCTTCAGTCTTTGTACATCCTCGCGAATCGCCTTCTCTCTGGCTTCGCGCTCAGGCCCCTCCGGCATATCGCCCAATTCCTCGGCAATCCGCATGTCGGCATTGCCGCCAAGCTGGATGTCCGTTCCGCGGCCGGCCATGTTGGTGGCGATGGTAACGGCGCCGGGCTTGCCCGCCTGGGAGACGATATAAGCCTCACGCTCATGGTGGCGCGCATTCAGGATCTCGAAATCCTTGACGCCTTCCTTGCGCAGCCGTTCCGCCAGGAACTCGGATTTTTCGATGGATGTCGTGCCAACCAGGATCGGCTGACCTTTTTCGCGGGCATCCCGGATTTCCTTGACGATGGCACGGTATTTTTCCTCAACCGTGCGGTAGACCTCGTCATCCTCATCCAGGCGCTGCACAGGAAGGTTGGTCGGGATCTCGACCACGTCGAGCCCGTAAATGTTTCCGAATTCCTCCGCCTCGGTTGCTGCCGTGCCCGTCATGCCGGCCAGCTTTTCATACATGCGGAAGTAATTCTGGAAGGTGACGGACGCCAGTGTCTGATTTTCTGGCTGAATCTTGACGTGTTCCTTGGCCTCCAGCGCCTGATGGAGCCCTTCCGAATATCGCCTGCCGGGCATCATGCGGCCGGTGAATTCGTCGATGATGACGAGATCGCCGCCGCGGACGATGTAATCCTTATCGCGCTGAAAAAGCTTGTGCGCCTTCAGCGCGTTGTTGAGATGGTGGACGATGGCAACATTTTCGACATCGTAGAGGGACTCTCCCTTGAAGAGATTCGCCTCGCGCAGCATCCCTTCCACCTTCTCGGTGCCTTCCTCGGTGAAGGTGGCCGTGCGCTGCTTCTCATCGATCTCGTAATCCTCCTCGTCCAGCTTGGGAATGAAGGAGTCGATCGTGTTGTAGAGATCGGAGCGGTCGTCCAGCGGACCGGAAATGATGAGCGGTGTGCGTGCTTCGTCGATCAGGATTGAGTCAACCTCGTCGACGATGGCGAAGTTGTGCCCGCGCTGAACCATCTGCGCGCGCTCATATTTCATGTTGTCGCGCAGATAGTCGAAGCCGAGTTCGTTGTTGGTGCCGTAGGTGACGTCGCATGCATAGGCGGCGCGGCGCTCCTCGTCCCCCATGCCATGTACGATAACACCGGTGGAAAGGCCCAGAAATCCGTAGAGCCGGCCCATCCATTCGGAATCGCGCCGGGCGAGATAATCGTTGACCGTGACCACATGGACGCCCTTGCCCGCCAGCGCATTGAGATACACGGGAAGGGTGGCGACGAGGGTCTTGCCCTCGCCCGTCTTCATTTCCGCGATGGAGCCATCGTGCAGCACCATGCCGCCGATGAGCTGCACGTCGAAGGGCCGGAGGCCGAGAACGCGGCGCGAGGCTTCCCGCACCACGGCAAATGCGGGAACGAGCAGATCGTCGAGTTTAGCGCCATCGGAAAGCTGCCTGCGGAATTCGTCGGTCTTTGCACGCAGGTTCTCGTCAGAAAGCGCCTTCATCTCTTCTTCGAGGGCGCCGATCGCCTCGACGCGCGGGCTAAAGCCCTTGACGCGCCGCTCGTTCGATGATCCGAAAATCTTGCGGGCGAGTCCGCCGAAACTGACCATTCCCGGTCCTTTCAAATCGCATATGCCATTATCGAGAAACCGGCCGATGAACCGGTATCAAGCTGTTACTGGCAAAGGGAACGTCCGGAAATGCTTCTGGACGCTGGGTCGAAGGAGAGATAAGAGGGGCCATCAGCGATGTCAACGCCGCGTAAAATCCATAAACGCCCGCATAAATCCGCCACATCCTGGTGGTTTCGGTTGGCAAATAGATATCTGTACGGGCGGAAGCCCCCCACCGACGACTGGAGATTTTTGCCGATGCAGCATTCCCTTCGCCACCATCTGTTCCAGGCAGGTGCTGCCGCTATTATGGCCGCGATTGCCTGTGTTCCCGCCTTCGCGCAGGACGAAGACAGCGTGGTGGCCACACTCAACGGGCAGCCCATCACCGAAAGCGATCTTGCGCTTGCCCAAAGCGAGCTTGGTCCGCAGTTCGGCCAGCTTCCGGAGGCGCAACGCCGCGCCGCCGCGCTTTCCGCCGTCATTGATGTACGGCTGTTTGCTGCCGAGGCGGAAGAGCAGGGCATCGATGAGAGCGCCGATTTCCAGCAGCAGATGAAATTTTTGCGCGAGCGCGCGCTGCACAGTGCCTACATCGATCAGAACGTGGTCGGCGGCCTCAGCGAGGAGGAGCTGCGCGCACGCTATGATACGGAAATGGCAAAGATCGAGCCGAAGGAAGAGGTGCATGCCCGCCACATCCTTGTAGAGACCGAGGAAGAGGCGAACGAGATTGTCGAGCAGCTCGACAATGGGGGCGACTTCGCCGAAATCGCCAAGGAAAAATCGACGGACGGTGCTGCCGCCAATGGCGGAGACCTCGGCTATTTCACGGCCGACCGAATGGTGCCGGAATTCTCCGAGGCGGCCTTCGCCATGGAGCCCGGCACCCACTCGGAGGAGCCGGTGCAGAGCGATTTCGGCTGGCACGTGATCAAGGTCGAGGACAAGCGCATGCAGGAGCCGCCCCCCTTCGAACAGGTGGAGGATCAGATTCGCTCCCTGCTCATTCGTGACAAGTATATCGAGCAACTGGCTTCGCTGCGCAGCGATGCCGAATTGGATATTCCGAACGAAGAACTGAAAACCACCGTCGATCAGCTCTTCCAGCAGCAGGTCGGTAGCGACCAGGACGAGGAAAGCCAGCAATAGCTTTTGCCGGCTTCTTCTCCTTGCGCTGTTGCCGTGGGGGCGCACGCTCCCGCGGCTTTTCTTTTCGGATTACCGATTCGTCCGGGTTAATGTATTTCAGCTTGCGCCCGTGTGCCGCATGAGGCAGACGGGAGACGAAGGAATCCATTAATTTCCCCGGAAAAATCATGTCAGATGCCCTCTCTCCGCTCGCGCCGAAACACTATCCACAAATGCCGCAGGTGGAGGGTGTGCGCCTTGCCGCCGTGGAGGCAGGCATCAAATACAAGGGCCGCAAAGACCTTATGGTCATGGTGTTTGATGAGGGAACCGAGGTTGCCGGTGTCTTCACCCGCTCCAAGTGTCCCTCTGCCCCGGTTGAATTTTGCCGGAACAATATCGCCGGGGGCAGGGCCCGTATTCTCGTCGTCAATTCGGGTAATGCCAATGCGTTCACCGGCCGTAGGGGCCGGGAAGCCACGGCGCTGACGGCACAGGCGGCCGCACGGTCGGTCGGCAGTCACGAAGACGAGGTGTTCCTCGCCTCAACAGGAGTTATCGGCGAGCCGCTGGAAGCCGACCGCTTTTCCGGCCTGCTGGATGACCTCGTAAAGCAGGCGGAGCCCGCCGGCTGGGATGACGCAGCGCGGGCCATCATGACCACCGATACCTATCCCAAGCTGGTCACGGCGACGGCCCGGCTCGGCGACGCGGAAATCGTCATCAACGGTATTGCCAAGGGCGCGGGGATGATTGCCCCCGACATGGCCACCATGTTGTCTTTCGTCGCGACAGATGCGCCGATTGCCGCCCCGGTGCTGCAGCAACTTCTCACGAAGGCGACGGGAAAGACATTCAACGCCATCACGGTCGATAGCGACACGTCCACGAGCGATACGCTGATGCTGTTTGCCACGGGCAAGGCGGCAATGCGTGGCGCGCCCCGGATCGAGGATGTTCGCGATGCTCGCTTAGCACCGTTCCGGAAGGCGCTCGCCGGACTTTTGAAGGAGCTGGCACTGCAGGTCGTGCGTGATGGCGAGGGCGCGCGCAAGCAGGTGGAGGTGAATGTGACGGGGGCGACGTCCGCGCGCTCGGCCAAACGTGTCGCTCTTTCCATTGCCAATTCCCCGCTGGTCAAGACAGCCATCGCCGGCGAGGATGCCAATTGGGGACGCATTGTGATGGCTGTCGGCAAGGCGGGAGAGCCGGCCGACCGCGATCGCATTGCCATCTGGTTCGGCGGTATCCGCGTGGCGCATGAGGGCGAACGCGATCCCGACTATTCAGAGGAAGAGACCTCGGCCTATATGAAGCGTGACGAGATCGTCATTCATGTCGATCTCGGCATGGGACGCGGCAAGGCGACTGTCTGGACCTGCGACCTCACAAAGGAGTATGTGGCCATCAATGGCGACTACAGGAGCTGACGGCGTGGAGAAGGAAACGGCCGAACGGCTGGCGGTTATCCGCCGCTTTGAAGCGGCAGGTTTTCGGGCATGGCCGGCGACCTCCGTGCAATATGACGGCACATGGGCAGTGCGGCTGACGGGCAGCCATCCCGCCTTGCGCCTCAACTCGATCAACCCGCTTGACCCCGGTGACGATCATCGCCTGAAGGAGCGCGTCGAACAGGCTGAGCGCCGCTTCCAGGCATATGGGCGGCCGCTCACTTTTCGCATTTCACCGCTCGCCGCACCGGCCATCTCCGAATACCTGGATGCTAGAGGCTGGTCGACGCTGAAAGAATCGAGGGTAATGCGCCTGAGGCTCACCGGCGATATTGTCGGCAAAGCGATGCACCAGATCCCGCTCAAGGATCTGAACCGCTTCGTTACCGCCGCCTTCCAGGTACACGGATATGACGCAGAGCTGCGACCGGGCTTTACCGAGGTGGTCAGCTCGATCCGGCCGCAGGCGGGGCTATTCATTCTCGAGCAGCATGATGTTCCTGTCGCCACGGCCATTTGCGTGCATGAAGGTGATCTCGCCGGCCTTTTCGAGGTGGCAACGGCCAGGGCGCACCGTGGCAAGGGATTTGGCCGGCGCATGCTGCTTTCGGCGCTCAAGTGGGCGCATCTTCGAGGTGCGAACGTGGCCTGGCTTCAGGTTGAAGATGAGAACAAGACGGCTCTGGGGCTCTATTATTCGCTCGGTTTCGAAGACGTCTACCGCTATCATTATCGTCAGCCGCCGTCAGTGAAGGCCTGAGCTGTGGAGCCTAAGCCGGTTCTCCTGGTGGCAGCCTGCGCACTGATCGACGCCGATGGACGCGTGCTTCTTGCGCAGCGGCCGGAAGGCAAGCCCATGGCGGGCCTATGGGAGTTTCCCGGTGGAAAGGTGGAACCGGGCGAGACGCCCGAAGAGACGGTGATCCGTGAACTTCATGAAGAACTTGGCATCGAAACCAGAACGGCCTGCCTCGCGCCACTGACCTTCGCCAGCCACAGCTATGATGATTTTCACCTGCTCATGCCTCTGTTCGTTTGCCGCCGCTTCTGGGGCATGCCGCAATCGCGCGAAGGGCAAGCGATCAAGTGGGTGCGCCCGCAGCGCCTGCGCGATTTTCCCATGCCGCCGGCCGATGCACCGCTTATTCCCTTCCTGATCGATCTGCTCTGATCCGTTCGGCGTTAAGCGTTCCTTTAGGCGAAGCTGACAATTTTACCTCGAAGGGCGAATTCCAGCACTGCCGGAGAGGACAATGAGTTCACTTTTCCAGAACGATCCGGGCGGTCGCAGAGCTTGGACGCGCCTGGAGCGTGCGGGCATGGGACTGGTTCGAATCGTGCTGCTTTTCGGTTCCGCCGCGATTGCCCTCGCGCTTATTCTGACGCCTGTTCTCGACCGGAAAACCCGGGACATGGCAACACACCGCGTCGGTATCGACCCAGTGACAACCGGCTCGCTCAGAGACGGCAATGTCTTCACCGTCCGGCGCAGCATCCTCCAGCCGAACCCTCATGCTTCCTGTATCGTCGATCCGCACGGGAGCAGGCGCGGCGCGTGCTGAGGGCGAGCATGTTCAAGGATTTGCTTCAAAGCCGGAACGCAACAGGCGCCATCGAGTGTACCCTCATCGTTGGTTTCCTGCTGCTGGCGATCATCGTGGCCGCTGCCGAACTGCGGCATCAGGTGGACACCGTCTACGGGCAAAGCGAGCAGCATTCCACGATCAGGCCTGATTGAACGGCTCAGTCTGGCGGGTTCGGGGACGACAGCACATCCTTCAGCGAAACCTTTGCGCTACCCGGCTTGAGCGGCTTCTGCTGGGTCGCGTCCGGCGCCCAGCCGGACATCCAGACGATGTTGAAGCTGGCGCGAATGCGCCCATCCGGATCGGAAAACTGTTCTTGGTAGAGTTCGGCCGCGCGGAGGAACAGTCGGCGCGTCGCCGGCCGGCGGCTGCGCTCCATCAGCGCGTTCGTGGCGCCCATTCCCCGCAGATCGCGCATAAGATCGAACATTGTTGCATACCGCACGGTTAGCGGCTCGATATCAGCGACCGGTAAGGCGAAACCCGCGCGTTGAAGGAGAGCTCCCACCTCGCGCACATCTGTGAAAGGGCTGACTCGTGGTGCTGCGCCGCCGCTGACCTCGGTTTCGGCCTGAAGCAGGCATTGCCGCAGCTCCTGCAAGGTGCCGGCGCCGGCCATCGAGCCGAGAAACAGTCCGTCGGGCCTCAGGGCACGCCGGATCTGCACCAGAAGCCCGGGCAGGTCGTTGGCTTCGTGCAGCGTCATCAGGGAAACCACGAGATCGGTGCTTTCAGCACCGAGCGGCAGAATTTCAGGTTCTGCGACCAGTCCGTCATATGCTTGTGAGAGCAGCCGCCTGTCCGCCTCAACGCGGACGATATGGTCGGCCTTTCCGCTCGACGAAACGGCATCGGCCGCATCCGCGGTGATGCAGAAAATGGCAGCGGCCTTCGAAAAATGACGCCCGATCGTCGCCAGGCGGTCTGACAGATCGCCAGCGACATGGCGCATGAGGAAGTCCGTGCTCGTGCCGTTTTGCAGGGCGCGCAGCTTGCGGGCAAGCGCAAGCCTTGCGTCGAATATCGTTTCCATTCGCGACTGCTCTCGTTGCGCGTGCGCAATGGCACAAAAGTGCTATGGTGCAAAGGTGGGGACAGGTTTTCGAGCGAACAAGAGATGACACTTTCAAACCGGGCTGGCAAAGCTGCGCGAGAGATGACGGTGCGGCTGCTCTTTCCGCCAGCTTGTCTCGGTTGCCGTAACCTTGTCGCCGCGCCCGGAACGTTATGTGCGGACTGCTGGCCGGGGCTGCGCTTTCTGGAGCGTCCCTGGTGCCCGGTGATGGGAACGCCGTTCGACCACGACATGGGTGAGGGGTTTTTGTCGGCAGAGGCCATTGCCGATCCACCGCCCTTCGCCCGCGCCCGCGCAGCGGTGGCCTATCAGGGGGTTGCGCGCCGCCTGGCGCAGGGGCTCAAATTTGGGGACCGTACGGATCTTGCTCCCTGGATGGCGCGCTGGATGCTGCGGGCCGCTGGCGAACTCGTCGCAGACAGGCCCGTCGTGGTGCCGGTGCCCCTACACCGTCGGCGGTTCTTCTCCCGGCGTTTCAACCAGTCGGCGGAACTTGCGCGGGCCTTTGCAACGTTGGCCGGGCTCGATTACGAACCTGAGGCGCTGGTGCGCCGCCGGATCACGCGTCAGCAGGTGGGGCTGGGATTGCGTGAACGGGAAACCAATGTGCGCGGAGCGTTTCAGGTCCCTCCCGCGGGGCGTGCCGTGCTTTCCGGCAGGCGCGCGCTCCTGATAGACGATGTCTATACGACCGGTGCCACGGTCAAGGCGGCAAGCCGGGCGTTGAAACGGGCCGGCGCTGACGCGGTAGACGTGCTGACTTTCGCCCGGGTTCTGGATGACGGCTTTGCGTCCGACGATACCGCCCTTATATAGCCGCCAAGGACGCAAGCGGATGATGCTATGTCGAATGTAACGATCTATACCCGAATGGGCTGCGGTTATTGTGCAGCGGCCAAACGGCTTTTGGACCGCAAGGGCGTCGCCTATGTCGAGCACGACGCGAGCTTTTCGGCCGATCTGCGCCAGGAAATGATTCAGCGTGCGGGGGGGCGGTCAACGTTCCCGCAGATTTTCATCGGGGACAGGCATATAGGTGGTTCTGACGAGCTCCATGCGCTGGAGCGTGAAGGGCGGCTTGACAGCATGCTTGAGTCAGAGAACGGAGACGGCAAATGAGCGTGATGCGTGTCGCGGCGTTGCAGATGCGCTCAGGCGAGATGCCGGACACCAATCGCAGCACATTCGAGACTCTGGTGCGCGAGGCGGCTGCAAGAGGCGCGCGCTACGTGCAGAGCCCCGAGATGACCGGCATTCTCGTGCGTGATCGCGAGAAGCTTTTGGAGCGAATCCGCCCGGAAGATGACGACCCGCTCGTTCACCGCGCCGGTGAATTGGCGAAGGAACTTTCGCTTTTTGTCCATCTGGGCTCTACGGCCATTGCGCTCGGTGGGGGAAAGGTGGCCAATCGCGCTTTCCTTTTCGGGCCTGACGGTCGGCAAATCGCCACTTACGACAAAATTCACATGTTCGATGTCGATCTCGACAATGGCGAAAGCTGGCGCGAATCGGCAACCTACGCCGCTGGCACCCGCGCGGTGGTCGCGGCATTGCCCTTTGCGCGCATTGGCCTTTCCATCTGCTACGATCTGCGCTTCCCGCAACTCTTCAGCGCTCAAGCACTTGCCGGCGCTAAGGTGTTGACCGCGCCTGCCGCCTTCACGCGCCAGACCGGCGAGGCACACTGGCATGTCCTGACGCGGGCGAGAGCGATCGAGAATGGTGCCTGGCTGATTGCGGCGGCCCAGGGCGGGCAACACGAGGATGGCCGCGAGACTTTTGGGCATTCGCTGATCGTCGATCCGTGGGGGCGGATTGTGGCCGAAGCCACCCATGACGAGCCCTGCGTTGTTGTCGCCGATATCGAGCCGGGTGCGTCCGCAGAAGCGCGCCGCAAAATTCCCAATCTGAAAAACATACGCGAGTTTGCCGTGACAGAAGCTGTGTCCGAGGAGAATGCATCATGATCCGCTTCGGGCTTGTGTGCGAGAAGGAACACGAATTCGAGGCGTGGTTCCGCAATGGTGATGATTTCGAAGACCAGAAGGATCGCAAGCTGGTTTCTTGTCCTCACTGCGGTTCGAGCGAGGTGCGCAAGGCGCTGATGGCACCGGCAGTGGCCAAAAGCCGGAAGACGGAGCAGGTCGCGCTCGGCATGGACGAGACACAGAAAAAGGCACTGGCGCAGCTCAAGGCTCTGTCGGAAAAGATCCGTGAAAATGCCGACTACGTAGGCGACAAATTTGCAGAGGAAGCGCGGCGGATTCACTTCGGCGAAGTGGAGCCGCGTGGCATTTATGGTGAGGCAACCGCCGAGGAGGCGAAAGGCCTTGTGGAAGACGGCGTGGACTTCATGCCGTTGCCCATGCTTCCGGAGAACCGGAACTGACGGTCCGGCAGGTTCAGTTCTGCGCTTCGGCTGGGCGTTCCGCAAGAACCATGTAGTTGACGTCCATATCCTGCGAACGCCCCCAACGATCTGAAAGCGGATTGTAGACGACGCCGGTGCGGTCCTTCATGACGAGGCCGGCGGCGGTCAGCGCGCGCTCGAGTTCCTCCGGCCGCACCAGCTTGCCATACTGGTGCGTTCCGCGCGGCAGCCACCGCAGCACATATTCGGCACCGATTATCGCAAGACCCAGTGCCTTCAGCGTGCGGTTGATCGTGGCCACAAACATGATGCCGCCGGGATTGAGCATCTCGGCACATTTTTCAATGAACAGATCGATGTCTGCGACGTGCTCGACCACTTCCATGTTGAGAATGACGTCGAACCTCTCGCCCTTTTCGGCAAGCGCCTCCGCCGTCTCCGCCCGATAATCCACCTTCACTCTGCTCTCGGCGGCGTGGATCTTGGCAACCTCGATGTTGGTCTCGGAGGCATCGGCGCCGACCACTGAAGCGCCAAGGCGCGCCATCGGCTCGCACAGAAGACCGCCGCCACACCCGATATCGAGAATGCGCAGGCCCTCGAAAGGTTTTGCGCCGCGCGCATCGCGGCCGAAATGAGCGGCGACATGATCGCGGATATAGGCCAGCCGAACCGGATTGAATTTGTGGAGCGGGCGGAATTTCCCGTTGGGATTCCACCACTCCGCGGCCAGCGCGGAAAAGCGCTCTACTTCCCCGGCGTCAATGGTCGTTCGTCGGCCTTCTGACATCGCATGGTCTCCTTTGACGAAGCCATGAAGTCGGATGCAGCGGACGTGATGTCAAGGCTGGCGTATTGATGCGCGACTTATAGAGGAGCTTGCTTGCGGATTATCCGACCTTTCGATATTGAAGGCTCGCCGCATTCCGGGCGGCATGGAAATTCCGAACGTCCGGCTGTTATTCCACCGGCGATGGCAAGGAAACTGACCCAGAACCATGGCGCGTCTCGTGATGAAATTCGGCGGAACCTCCGTCGCCGATTTGGACCGCATCCACAATGTGGCACGTCACGTCAAACGC
Organism: Phyllobacteriaceae bacterium; assembly: GCA_029279965.1. Taxonomy (GTDB): domain Bacteria; phylum Pseudomonadota; class Alphaproteobacteria; order Rhizobiales; family Rhizobiaceae; genus Chelativorans. Next base: position 9,959 of record JAJUHJ010000018.1, on the reverse strand, counting down.
GAGGTGGATGCGGGGCATGAGGTGGCCGTTGTGGTCTCCGCAATGGCGGGAAAGACCAATGAACTCGTTGACTGGGTGCGCAGTATGCCCCTCGCCACGGGTGCCGCTTCGCCCATCTACGACGCACGCGAATATGATGCGATCGTTGCTTCGGGCGAACAGGTGACGAGCGGGCTTCTGGCAATCGCGTTGCAGTCGATCGGCGTCGACGCGCGCTCTTGGCAGGGCTGGCAAATTCCCATTCGCACCGACAATGGCCACGGCGCAGCGCGTATTCTCGACGTCGACGGCAGCGAGATCGTGCGGCGCATGGGTCTTGGACAAGTGGCGGTGATAACCGGTTTCCAGGGCATTGCGCCCGATAACCGTATTGCCACGCTGGGCCGTGGCGGGTCGGATACGAGCGCGGTTGCTGTTGCTGCCGGTCTGGCGGCAGATCGCTGTGACATCTACACGGATGTGGATGGCGTCTACACGACCGATCCGCGCGTTGAGCCGAAGGCGCGTCGGCTGGCAAGAATATCTTTCGAGGAAATGCTGGAAATGGCCTCCCTCGGGGCCAAGGTTCTGCAGGTCCGCTCTGTCGAGTTGGCCATGGTGCATCGGGTCAGAACCTTCGTCAGATCGTCATTCGAGGACCCGGACGCGCCGGGAATGGGCGATTTCGACAATCCGCCCGGCACGCTTATTTGCGACGAGGATGAAATCGTGGAACAGCAAGTCGTTACCGGCATCGCCTATGCAAAGGACGAGGCGCAGATTTCGTTGCGCCGGCTGGCCGACAGGCCGGGCGTCTCCGCCGGCATTTTCGGGCCTCTGGCCGAGGCCAACATCAATGTCGACATGATCGTCCAGAACGTATCCGAGGACGGATCGCGAACGGATATGACCTTTACCGTGCCCGCGAGCGATGTGGAAAAAGCGGTCGGCGTCCTCGAGAATGTCCGCAACGGCATCGGTTTCGACGCCATCCAGTCGGAAACCGGGCTGGTGAAAGTGTCAGTCATTGGCATCGGCATGCGCAGCCACACCGGCGTGGCCGCGACCGCGTTCAAGGCACTGGCGGAAAAAGGCATCAATATTCGCGCCATCACAACATCGGAAATAAAAATTTCCATCCTTATCGACGGTCCCTACGCGGAATTGGCCGTGCGGACTTTGCATTCCGTTTACGGTCTGGATAAGCAATAAAAGACACTTGTCTTTGAACCTGGCTTCAGGTGCTGCCGTTGGCAGCCCGGCGAGTCCGTGGAGAGATCCGATGCGAGAGACTAGCGCCGGCCCACGTGTATTGCTGAAACGTCTCCGCGAAATGATGGCGGAGCCTCTCGAGCCGCAGGAGCGGCTGGATCATATTGTCCGCGAGATCGCGCAGAACGTTGTCGCTGAGGTTTGCTCACTCTATATCCTGCGCGCCGACTCCATCCTGGAGCTTTACGCGACCGAGGGTCTTAATCCGAACGCGGTCCATCTGGCGCAACTGCGCCTTGGACAAGGGCTGGTAGGCACCATTGCCGCCAGCGCCCGGCCACTCAATCTCGTCGACGCCCAGAACCACCCCGCCTTTGCTTATCTGCCGGAGACCGGCGAGGAGATCTACCACTCCTTCCTGGGTGTGCCGGTGCTGCGAGCCGGCCGGGTAATGGGTGTGCTCGTCGTGCAGAACCGCACAATGCGCCATTATCGTGAGGACGAGATGGAGGCGCTGGAGACGGTGGCGATGGTGATCGCCGAGATGATTGCCACCGGCGATCTGGCGCGGCTCAACCGACCGGGAATAGAACTCGACCTGCGGCGCTCCGTCACGATGAAGGCGCTGCCCTTCAACGAGGGAATCGGGCTCGGTCACGTCATCCTTCACGAGCCGCGCATCGTCGTCACCAATCTGTTCAACGAGGATTCCGAGCGTGAACTGGAGCGGCTTGACGAGGCGCTGAGTTCTCTGAGGCTATCCATCGACGATATGCTGTCGCGACGCGACGTGGCGTTCGAGGGTGAGCACCGGGCGGTGCTGGAAGCCTATCGGATGTTTGCCAACGACCATGGCTGGGCGCGGCGGCTGCAGGAGGCGATCGAGAATGGCTTAACCGCTGAAGCGGCGGTGGAAAAGGTACAGAGCGATATGCGCGCGCGCATGCTGCACATGACGGATCCTTATTTGCGCGAGCGTATGAGCGATTTCGACGATCTGGGCAACAGATTGCTGCGCCAGCTCATGGGGCGCGGTCCGGATGCGCTCGCCGAGGTGATGCCAAGGGATGCGATTCTCGTTGCCCGCTCCATGGGCGCGGCGGAACTGCTTGATTATCCGCGTGAACGGTTGCGCGGCCTGGTGCTGGAAGAGGGTGCCCCGACCAGCCATATCGTCATCGTGGCCCGGGCTCTAGGCGTCCCGACGGTGGGACAGGCCAAAGGTGCCGTTTCCATGTCGGAAAACGGCGATCCTATCATCGTCGACGGCGAAGAGGGGCAGGTGCACCTGCGGCCACAGGCCGATATCGAGACGGCCTATGCGGAGAAGGTACGTTTCCGCGCGCGGCGGCAGCGGCTTTATCGTGAACTGCGCAACAAGCCCTCGGTAACAAAAGACGGCGTTCCGGTGGAGCTTATGATGAATGCCGGGCTTGCGGTCGATCTGCCGCAACTCGCGCAGTCGGGTGCGGCCGGAATCGGCCTCTTCCGCACCGAGTTGCAGTTCATGGTTGCTTCGACCTTCCCCCGCGTGGAGGCGCAGGAGCGGCTTTATCGCGAAGTTCTCGACGCTGCGGGCAACCGGCCGGTGACCTTCCGCACGATAGACATAGGCGGCGACAAGGTGTTGCCCTATTTCAAGGGCGCCCTGCACGAGGAAAACCCGGCTCTCGGCTGGCGGGCAATACGCCTGACGCTAGACCGGCCGGGCCTGTTGCGTACGCAGATCCGGGCGTTGCTGAAGGCGGCTGGCGGGCGCGAGCTGAAGCTGATGCTGCCGATGGTGACGGAGGTGGAGGAGATCCGCCAGGCGCGCGCGATTATCGATCGCGAGGTGCGGCATCTGTCGCGTTTCGCCTATCTTCTGCCTACCAGCCTGAAGCTGGGCTCGATGATCGAGGTTCCCGCGCTTCTATGGCAGCTCGATGAACTGATGCAGGCGGTGGATTTCGTTTCGGTCGGTTCCAATGATCTGTTCCAGTTCGTCACTGCCACCGATCGTGGCAATACACTCATCTCGGATCGGTTCGACCCGCTCGGCGTGCCGTTTCTACGGCTTCTGCGCCAGATCGCTCAGGCAGGTCAGGCGAGTCATACCCCGGTGACCCTGTGTGGAGAGCTCGCGGGACGCCCGATTTCGGCCATGGCGCTTATCGGTATCGGTTTCCGCTCCATATCGATGGCCCCCGCTGCCATCGGTCCGGTGAAGGCCATGCTGTGCGAGGTGCCGCTTGCGGAACTGACGGAACTGATGGACGACGCCCTTGCCAATCACGGCGCGAAAGCCGATATCCGCTCCGAGCTGAGGCAATTTGCCGAGAAGCACGATATTCCTGTCTGAGATTCCAAGAGCGATAAATGACTGAGCTGCCGCGCGAGCGCATGGACCAGGTGCTGAAACGTTTCGAGTTGATCGAGACGCAGATGGCAGCTGGCCCGTCGCCCGACGCTTATGTGAAGCTCGCTGCCGAATATGCGGACTTGCAGGACATCGCCGGCAAGATTCGCGCGCTGAAGAGCGCTGAAGATGAGATTGCCGATCTAGATGCCATGATCGCCGACGGGTCCACCGAGCGGGAAATGCGCGAGCTGGCGGAAGCAGATCGCAAGGACGTTAACGAGCGGATGGAAACCTTGCAGGAGGAGCTGCGGGTGATGCTTCTGCCCAAGGATGAAGCCGACCGGAAGGACGCCATCCTCGAGATTCGAGCCGGAACGGGAGGACATGAAGCAGCGCTGTTCGCCGGCGACCTGTTCCGCATGTATGAGCGCTACGCAAGCGATCAGGGCTGGCGCGTGGAAGTGGTCTCGGCCAGCGAAGGCGAAGCCGGCGGCTATAAGGAAATCATCGCCTCGGTTTCCGGGCGCGGTGTATTTTCCCGCCTGAAGTTCGAATCCGGTGTGCACCGTGTTCAACGGGTACCGGCAACCGAGACGCAAGGGCGTATCCATACGTCGGCGGCGACGGTCGCGGTTCTGCCGGAGGCAGAAGAAGTGGACGTCGACATCCGGCCGGAGGATATCCGCATCGACACCATGCGCGCATCCGGAGCGGGCGGGCAGCACGTGAACACGACGGACTCGGCCGTGCGGGTCACACATATCCCGTCAGGTATCGTGGTGGTGCAGGCAGAAAAATCCCAGCACCAGAATCGGGCGCGCGCCATGCAGGTGCTGCGTGCACGCCTATTCGATGCCGAACGTACGAAGGCCGCAGAGGAGCGCTCGGAGACGCGGCGGCTGCAGGTTGGAACCGGCGACCGGTCCGAACGCATCCGCACCTACAATTTCCCTCAGGGACGGGTGACGGATCATCGTATCAATCTGACGCTCTATAAGCTCGATCGGGTGATGGAAGGCGAACTCGATGAAGTGATCGATGCTCTTGTTGCCGATCACCAGTCGAAGCTTTTGGCCGAGACAGGAATGGATGGCTGAGCTGTCTCAACAGCGTTCTCGGCCGCCGGCACTCGGTGACCTGTTGGATTGGGCAAGGCGCTGCCTGGAAGAGGCGGGGATAGACGATCCTGGCCTTGAGGCGCGGCTGCTTGTGGAACACTTCACCGGAACAACACGTGCTGAAGCCATTTCATCGCCGGACAGGGCGGTGGAAGGTGTGGAGGCCGTGCAATCGGCCATCGGGCAGCGGTGTGCCGGCACACCGGTCCACCGCATTCTCGGCTATCGCGCCTTCTATGGACTGTCGTTGAAACTTTCACCGGCCACGCTTGAACCCCGTCCGGACACCGAGACGCTTGTGGACCTGGCTGCCGAACATGCCCGGCGAATCGCGGAACATTGCGGGTGTTGCCGTATCCTGGACCTGGGGACGGGAACGGGCGCGATTGCGCTGGCGCTTTTGAGCATTGTGCCCGAGGCGATGGTGACAGCGACCGATATTTCGCTGGACGCTCTTGAAACAGCCTGTCTGAACGCCCAACTGAACGGATATACCGAAAGGTTTACCGCGCTCAGATCCAACTGGCTGGATAATGTCGAAGGTGTATTCGACCTCATCGTTTCCAATCCGCCCTATATTCGCACGGGTGATTTGAAAACGCTTCAGCGCGAAGTTCGTGAGCATGATCCGCTTGCCGCACTCGATGGAGGAGCGGACGGTTTGAATGCATACAGATCGATCGCTGCACATGCGCATCGCTATTTGACCGAGTACGGGCTTATCGCTGTGGAAACGGGTCACGATCAGAAGGCGGGAGTCGTCGGCATATTTGCCGAGCGTGGATATCGCGCCGTGGATGCGGCGCGGGATCTCGGCGGTCGCGATCGGGCGATCGCCTTCAAGATCGACAGCCCATCGGCGCCGAAAATGACCGGATGAAAAAACGCTTGGCAAACAGTTGGAATGCCGCTAGGTTCCGCCTGCCGGATGAGACGAAGCAGGCAGCGCCGTTTTCGATTCGGTTCCCGCGGACAGATTGCCTTCTTGCGCTTTCGACGCATTTGCTTCGTGCGGGGATCATTCGGCCAGTGGATACGAAGCAGGTCGGGCATGGCATTCGCGGCCGCGTTTACGGGTGCGGTACACCGCCGGGGAGAGATGTAAGGAAAACGGCTTTCACGCCCGTTGTCCTTCACCAACCAACACGCGATTCGATCAATCGATAGCCGTCTCAAACGAAGAGAGTGGAATGAGGCCACAACAGCAGAACAGGCGTATGCGCGGACGCGGCAACAACCGTAAGGGGCCCAATCCGCTGACCCGCAGCTATGAAAGCAACGGTCCGGATGTGAAGATCCGTGGCACGGCACAACAGGTGGCCGACAAATACGCAGCACTTGCACGCGATGCCCAAAGTTCCGGTGATCGTGTCATGGCTGAAAATTATTTGCAGCACGCCGAACATTATAATCGACTCATCGCCGCCGCGCAGGCGCAGGCCCAGCCCCAGCAGAATGCGCGTGACAGAAGCGAAGACGACGATTTCGACGCGCGCGAGGACCAGCAGGAGACCGCCAGCGCAGGTAATGAGGAGCGCAGACCGTTCAACGATGGTTCCGGGCCTCAGCCTGTCATTGAGGGGACACCTGCGGAGGTGGCGCTGAAAGACCGGCAGGTCAACGGCAGCGATGAAGCCAAATCCAGCAGTACGGCCAAACCGAACGGGCGCCGCAAGGCCGCTGCCAACGGCAAGGCCAATGGGCACGACCAGTCCGCTGAGGGCGCTGAGAACACGGATGCTCATCAGGTGGCTGAAGGCACCGAATCGCAACCGAGCAAGACAGAGGGTTCCGACGCGTCCGTGGAAGAAGGTGCTGCGGAGGCCGCTCCAAAGCCGGTAAAGCGCACCAGGCGTCCCCGCACGCGCAAGGTCGAAACCGCTCCCGCCAGTGACGCGAGTGAAGGTTCGAATTCGGAAGAAGTGGCGGCCCAGAGCTAACGCCCAACGTCTTTCTTAAACACCTCATCACCGATAAGCCCATTGGCCCGGAAACCGGAAACGGCTTCCGGGCCAATGCATTGTAAACGCGCGCACCATCTTGTGGCTGGCGCAGAATGTCCCCATATCCTCGAAGTAGGAACCCGCCGACGGAACGGCCTTGATCTGCATCATCGCTGCGGGGGTTCGTCACATTAGCCTGCCCGATGCCGCCAAGCGGGTCGGGATGGAGATGGAGACACGGATATGGACATCGAAAAATACTCAGAGAGGGTGCGCGGCTTCATACAATCCGCGCAGATGCTCGCTCTTTCCAGCAATCACCAGCAGTTCACGCCTGAGCACCTTTTGAAGGTACTCGCCGATGACGATGAGGGACTTGCCGCCTCTCTGATAGAGCGCGCTGGCGGCAATGTGCGCGACGTGAAGCTCGGCGTGGATGCAGCGCTCGAGGCCATGCCAAAGGTCGAAGGCGGCAACAGCCAGCTTTATCTCGCCCAGCCGCTCGCAAAGGTTTTCTCGACAGCGGAAGAGATCGCGAAGAAGGCTGGAGACAGTTTTGTCACGGTCGAGCGCCTGCTAACTGCTCTCGCGGTCGAGAAATCGGCCAAGACGGCGGAAATCCTCACCAAGGCCGGTGTGACGCCGACGGCGCTGAACCAGGTTATCAACGATCTCCGCAAGGGGCGTACGGCCGATTCCGCGAATGCGGAGCAGGGCTATGATGCGCTGAAGAAGTATGCGCGCGATCTCACCGCCGATGCACGCGCCGGCCGGCTCGATCCGGTGATCGGCCGCGATGATGAAATCCGCCGCACCATTCAGGTGCTATCGCGGCGCACAAAGAACAATCCCGTTCTGATTGGAGAGCCCGGCGTCGGCAAAACGGCCATCGCCGAGGGCCTGGCGCTCAGGATTGTCAACGGCGACGTACCTGAATCGCTGAAGGACAAGCAACTGATGGCGCTCGACATGGGCGCTCTCATCGCGGGCGCAAAGTACCGCGGTGAGTTCGAGGAGCGCTTGAAGGCCGTGCTGTCCGAAATTCAGGCAGCGGCCGGCGGCGTGGTCCTCTTTATCGATGAGATGCACACGCTGGTCGGGGCCGGCAAGGCCGATGGCGCGATGGACGCCTCGAACCTCCTGAAGCCGGCATTGGCGCGCGGCGAACTGCATTGCGTGGGCGCAACGACCCTCGACGAATACCGCAAGCATGTGGAGAAAGACGCAGCGCTTGCCCGTCGATTCCAGCCTGTCTTCATTGACGAGCCGACAATCGAGGACACCGTCTCGATCTTGCGGGGACTGAAGGAGAAATACGAACAGCATCATAAGGTGCGCGTCTCCGATTCCGCGCTCGTCGCCGCGGCAAACCTCTCGAACCGTTACATCACGGACCGTTTTCTCCCCGATAAGGCCATCGATCTGGTGGACGAGGCTGCTTCACGGCTGAGGATGCAGGTGGACTCGAAACCGGAGGAACTGGACGAGATCGACCGGCGCATCATGCAGCTTAAGATCGAGCGCGAGGCGCTGCGCGTGGAAAAGGACGAGGCCTCGAAAGACCGGCTGGAGAAGCTGGAGAAAGAGCTCGCCGATCTCGAGGAGGAATCTGCCCGGCTGACAAGTGCGTGGGCTGCCGAAAAGGACAAGCTGGGGTTGGCAGCGGATCTGAAACGCCAATTGGACGAAGCGCGTAACGAGTTGGCCATCGCGCAGCGCAAGGGTGAGTTTCAGCGGGCTGGCGAACTGGCCTATGGCCGCATTCCCGAGTTGGAAAAGAGACTGGTCGAGGCGGAGGCAACCGGCGAAGGGTCTCGCAGCATGGTCGAGGAGACCGTAACGCCGGATCACGTGGCGCACATCGTTTCGCGCTGGACCGGCATTCCGGTCGACCGAATGCTCGAGGGCGAACGCGAGAAGCTGCTTCGGATGGAAGACGAGCTTGCCAAGCGCGTCATTGGGCAGGGCGAGGCGGTGCAGGCGGTTTCCAAGGCGGTGCGCCGCGCCCGCGCGGGGCTGCAGGATCCGAACCGGCCGATCGGCTCGTTCATGTTTCTCGGCCCCACAGGCGTGGGCAAAACCGAGCTTACCAAGGCGCTTGCCAACTTCCTTTTCGACGATGAGCACGCAATGGTGCGAATCGATATGTCCGAATTCATGGAGAAGCATTCCGTGGCTCGGCTTATCGGCGCGCCTCCCGGCTATGTCGGTTACGAGGAAGGCGGCGTGTTGACCGAGGCAGTGCGTCGCAGGCCGTATCAGGTGATTCTTTTCGATGAGATCGAAAAGGCGCACCAGGATGTGTTCAACGTGCTGCTCCAGGTGCTCGACGACGGACGGCTGACCGATGGTCAGGGGCGGACCGTCGATTTCCGGAACACGCTCATCATCATGACATCGAATCTGGGCGCGGAATTTCTCGTCAATCTTGCCGAAGGCGAAGACGTCGACAAGGTCCGCGATGAGGTGATGGGGGTGGTGCGGGCTGCCTTCCGGCCGGAGTTCCTCAATCGCGTGGACGAGGTGATCCTGTTCCACCGGCTTCGCCGGCAGGATATGGGTGCGATCGTGCGGATTCAGCTTGAGCGCATCGAACGCCTGCTGGAGGACCGGAAGATCAGATTGGACATGGAGCAGGAGGCGATCGATTGGCTGGCCAACAAGGGCTATGATCCGGCCTATGGTGCCCGTCCTTTGAAGCGCGTCATGCAGAAGGAGTTGCAGGATCCGCTTGCGGAAAGGATATTGATGGGCGACGTTCTCGACGGATCGACTGTCAAGGTGACCGCGGGCTCCGATCGGCTGAATTTCCGCTCGCGCAGGGACGCGGGGGAGGCGGTCGAGAACGCGGCATAGGATGGAAAGGGCGAGGCGCGGTTGCAGATCGAAGACTATAACAGCTTCTGCGCCTCCCTCCCGCATACCACACACGTGGTGCAGTGGGGTGGTGCGCATGTGTGGAAGGTTGGGGGGAGAGTTTTCGCCATCGCCGGATGGAGCAAGGGGGATGATCTTGGCATCACATTCAAGTGCTCCGACATCACCTACGAGATTCTCAAGGACGAACCGGGGCTGAGGCCAGCGCCTTATCTCGCTTCGCGCGGGATGAAATGGCTTCAGCGCTACGGGCGCGAGATCGTGGATGATGCGGTCCTGGAAGGATATCTTGAGGAGAGCTACCGCCTTGTCGCCCGCGGGCTGACGAAGCGGGTACGCAAGGAACTCGGTCTGGATGAGACATAGCCATTTTCATGTCAGGTTCATCAATTACGCAGCATAACAACTCGGAGAGCGGACGCCCGAATCATGCCGTTCGTTCCAAAGCACAGTTGGAGCATGACATTTGAAGGGAACTTCTCTGGTATT
>JAJUHJ010000017.1 GCA_029279965.1 Phyllobacteriaceae bacterium | reverse complement strand
GGTTCGGTGTGGCGCCGCGCGATGTCTCGGTGGTGGCGGGTGCCACCTCGCGTCTCAAGACGCTTGCCGTTAACGGAGATGCCGAAAGCCTCGCCGCCAGGGTAAAAACGGCATCATCCGCATAGCTGCGGAAGCGGCGCCGGTTACGCCGGCTTCTTTGCCCGTTCGATTGCCTCGACGATGAGTCTGCGGGCAGCGGCCGCATCCATCCAATCGCCGATCTTCACCCACTTACCGGGCTCCAGATCCTTGTAATGCTCGAAGAAATGCTGGATCTGCTGCAAAGTGATCTCGGGAAGATCGGTGAAGTTCTCCACGCCTTCATAGCGTCGTGTGAGATGCGATGATGGCACGGCGATGATTTTCTCATCCTGCCCGGAATTGTCTTCCATCACGAGGACGCCGATGGGGCGCACATTGATGACGCAGCCGGGAATCAGCTGGCGCGTGTTGCAGACCAGAACATCGATGGGATCGCCATCATCGGACAAGGTGTGCGGTACAAAGCCGTAGTTTCCCGGATAAGTCATCGGCGTGTAAAGGAAACGGTCGACCACCAGCGTTCCGGCTTCCTTGTCCATCTCGTACTTGATCGGTTGACCGCCGACGGGAACCTCGATGATGACGTTCACGTCCGCGGGCGGATTGTCGCCAATGGAAACGGCCTCGATGCGCATGATACTTCCAATGTCATTGAATATGCTATTGTGGCGTTGACCCAGACCACCCGTGCGTCAGCTTGGACGCGGAGATGCTCTATGTCATTGTTTTTCCGCGTTTATGCGGACGCCGGATGATTCCATCCGACGGCAAAACGCTATAGCCGCTCGCGCCGCAGCGCGCAATGCGGCTTATCCTGTTCCGGTGATTTATCCGGCAGCGACCCTTCAATCCCATACGAAGGCGATTTTGCGCAGTGCCTTGCTGTCGAACACCTCGACGCCTTCGGCCGTGTTGCGCCCGCCTGCGCCTTCGTAGAAGGAGATGGCGCCCGTGTTCTCTTCCAGTGCCCAGATGACAAGACCTTTCAGTCCGTGGGCGGCAAGCGTCTCACGCGCGGCCTCGAGGAGACGCCGACCAAAGCCGACGCCTTGATATTCAGGGCTAAGATAAAGCTCGTAAATCTCGCCCGCCTGCTTGAGTTCGCGGGCACGATTGCGGCCGAGGGTGGCATAACCGGCGATCTCGCCGCCGATCTCGAGAACCAGCACGGTTGCCGAGCGGCGGATGGCGTTGGCCCACCATCCTGGGCCCCGACGGCCGATCATCGCCGTTAACGCACGGTGCGGAATGATGCCGGCATAGGCGCCGCGCCACGCTCGGTCATGCACGTCTGCTATCGCTTCCGCGTCCCGCGGATCCGCGCGTCTGATCTCGATCGACAACGTCTTCATGGTATCTTAACCATACGCGCGTCCGCCCTCCTGTGGCAAGCGGAACCGGTTGCCGCTCTTTTTGTTCCGGATCACATCTTCGCAATGTGCTTCCAAATCCATTTGCTCCAGTCTGGCCCGGTAGACACGCGTTCGCAATCGATAGCACTCTCCTTTCCACCGCTTCGTCTTATCCTCACGGGATCGGTGCCAAAATGGGCAAAAGAACTATTCGAACGGCTTCAGAATGGTGTTATTGGCCTCATACACATCAACCGGCTCGATGATTGGCAGATGGGTGGCAGGCTGAACGATGACGAACGGCGCGAGGAGTCCCGCCGGATTCTCGAGGATGTCGAGCGGGACAGCCAGCCCCTTCTCTTTCGCTCGGCAGCGAACATGCGCGACCATTTCACCGCGCGGGAGGCACACGATCAGGACTGGACCGAACGATGGGGCCGGCGCATCGGCCGCATGCTCGCGCTGATCTTCGCCGTGCTGCTCATCTTCTGGGTCTGGTCCTTGATCTCGCGTGGGTCCTGATGGAAGAGACGAAGGAAGCCATTTCCTCGCATGGCGCGCCGTCGTCAGCCGTCATTGTCGTATCCAGCCATGTGGTGCGCGGCTCGGTGGGCAATCGCGCTTCCGTCTTCGCGCTGGAGACGCTCCGACGCCCGGTGTGGGCGGTGCCCACGATCATACTGCCCTGGCACCCCGGCCATGGCCGCGCAAGCCGCATCGTCCCGCCGCCGCAGGAATTCGCCGCACTGATGCACGATCTGGAAGAGGCGCCGTGGTTGAATGAGGTGGGCGCGGTGCTCTCAGGTTATCTCGGCCATGCGGAGCAGGCAGAGGCAATTGTTTCGCTGGTCGGCGCAGTGAAGGCCAGGAACCCGCAGGCCCTTTATGTCTGCGATCCGATCATGGGCGATGAAGGGGGACTTTACGTGCCGGAGACGACTGCGTCCGCCATTCGCGATCGTCTGGTACCGCTGGCGGATCTTGTCACGCCCAACCGTTTCGAGTTCGGATGGCTTACCGGGCGGCTGCTGGAGACGACGGAGGATGTCGTTTTGGCGGCTTCCCGCGCCGGGCCCTCGACTATGCTGATTACCTCCGTGCCATCGCTGCTGCCGGGCAGCATTGCCAATCTGCTCTTGTCTCCAGAGGGCGTTCGTGTGGCTGAGCACCCGGCGGTGGCAAGACCGGCCAAGGGACCGGGCGATCTCATGACCGCGTTGATGACCGGATGGCTTCTGCGTGGCGTATCCCCGGCGGATGCGCTGCAAAGGTCTACTGCGGCGGTTTTCGAAGTGCTTGCGCGGGCGGCAGCTCGCGGGTCTGACGAGTTGATGCTGGAAACCGACGCGGCCGCCCTTTCCGCGCCGTCCGCCCACGTGAAAATGCGCAGCATGCCCCGCCCATAATTGCTGTGTGTTCTGCTTGCGATTCGCGCCTTTCGCCGTTATTTGCAAAGGCTATGACCCATCTTCCCGAGCGGCTCCTCGCCGGATACCGCAATTTCATGTCCGGGCGCTACAGTTCCGAAAGTGCCCGTTACCGTTCCCTTGCACGCAACGGGCAGTCGCCGGAGACGATGGTGATAGCCTGCTGCGATTCGCGAGCCGCACCGGAGACGATCTTCGACGCCGGGCCGGGAGAGCTTTTCGTATTGCGAAATGTTGCCAATCTCGTGCCGCCCTATGCGCCGGACGCACAGCACCACGGCACCTCGGCAGCGCTGGAATTTGCTGTCGAAAGCCTGAAGGTCAAGAACATCATCGTCATGGGGCACGGGCGTTGCGGCGGCATCAACGCCGTTCTGAACCGTTCGGAAACGCCTCTTCGGCCCGGCGACTTTATCGGCCAGTGGATGAACCTGCTTGCGCCTGCGGCCGAACGCATCGCCGGGAATTCGCTGATGACGATGAGCGAGCGGCAGACCGCTCTGGAGCGCATCTCGATTCGTTATCAGATCGAGAATCTGCGCACTTTTCCCCGTGTGAAGGCGCTGGAGGACAAAGGCAGCCTCACGCTATATGGGGCGTGGTTCGACATCTCGGCGGGTGAGTTGTGGGTCATGGACCCCGCTACCGGAGATTTCGAGCGGCCTGATCCGGACTGATCGGCAAGTTCAACGACAGCATCGGCCCGAAAATCTGAATCGATTTTCGGAAAGCACGATGCGTAGATTCAATGAGATAGAACGTCCTTTGTGCATCCAAATGGACGCACGGCGCTCTAACGATCCTCGCGGAACAGTCTTTCCGGCAGGGAGTCAGGGTCTGGAGATGTCGCGGCGCCGCCATTGAGCGCAAGCTGCATGAAGATGGTATCCAGCCAGCGCCCGTGCTTGTAACCGCTCGCTTCCAGGATGCCGGTGTGGCGAAAGCCGAGGGCGGCATGAAGGCGCACGGATGGACTGTCCGGCGAGCCGTCGCCGATGACGGCGATTATCTGACGGAAACCCAATCTTTCGCACTCTTCCAGAAGCGCCTTTAGCAGACTGTGGCCGATTCCGCGGCCCTGGGCTTCGGGGGCGACGTAGATGGAGTCCTCGACCATGAAACGATAGGCGCGGCGGGAGCGGAACGGACCGGCATATGCATAGCCAATCACACCGCCGCCGGCATCGGCCGCCACCAGATATGGATAGCCCCTGGAGACAAGCGCTTCGTGCCGATCCATCATGTCCCGGAGGCTTGGCGGTTCCAACTCGTAACTCGCCGCTCCGGTCCTCACTGCGTGACCATAGATTTCCGCGATAGCGGGAAGATCGCCGGGTTGCGATGGTCGGATGGTGAGGACGTTCATGGCTGCCGTTCCTGCTGTACCGGCTTTCATCGCAGGATGCTCGACAAAAGAAAAGGGCGGCCCGACGACCGCCCTTTCACACTCTTCCGGTTCTGCCAGTTACTCGCGATTGCCGAGGAACTGCAGCAGGAACATGAACAGGTTGATGAAATCGAGATAGAGCCGCAGCGCGCCCATAATGGCCTTGCGACCGGCGACGAGCTGGTTGTCACCCTCGTAATACATCTCCTTGATCTGCTGCGTGTCGTACGCCGTGAGGCCGGCAAACACCAGAACACCAATCACGGAGATGGCGAATTGCAACGCCGTGGACCCGAGGAAGATGTTGACGATCGACGCGATGATGATGCCGATAAGCCCCATGAACAGGAAGGAGCCCATGCCGGATAGATCGCGCCTCGTCGTATAGCCCCAGAGCGACAGAGCGCCGAAGGAAGCCGCGGTGATGAAGAATGTGCGGACGATGCTTTGCCCGGTGTAGACCAGGAAGATCGTCGAGAGCGAAAGCCCCATCAGTGCCGCGAAGACCCAGAAGCTTGTCTGTGCGGCGGATACGCTCATCTTGTGAACACGCGCGCTCAAAAAGAACACGAGGCCGAGCGGGGCCAGAATGACCACCCAGCGAAAAGCGCTCGCGTAGATGAGCTGGCCAAAGGTCGTGAGCTGGCCGTCTGCCACGGCCATGTTGAAAGCGCCCCAGGCCGCTACACCGGTGACGGCCAAGCCGATCGCCATGAGGTTGTAGACCCGGATCATGTAGGCGCGCAGGCCCTCGTCGATGGCCGCGTCCGTGCGTGTGCCGGTCGCTACGCGGGCCTGATAGTTGCGAAGGTCAGCCATTGTTTCCTCTTTTCTCGCATCTCCCGTCGGGTGTGGGCCAAGTGACCGCGCGCCGCTGGCGGGAGTCCAGCATGCGTGCGCTAAATATGATATTTGTTTGTTCCAAGGGCAAGACCCGCATTTGCCAAAAAATGCTTACCGTTACGGGGCTTCCGCTCACAGATTGCGCAAGACCGGTGCTGCCTTGTGGCCGAGCACGCGCCAGGTCCCGGCAAGGCCGAAGCCGACCGTCAGCACCAGTGCGATGGCGACGGTCAAGAGTGCGACTTCAGCCAGGAAGTTCCATGGCAGCGTCATGATCTGCGTCACCACATACCAGCTTGCCACCGCGCCCGCGCCAAGCGCGAAGAGCGCAGTCGCAAGCCCGATGAGCAGGTATTCCAGCGCGAAAGCACGTATGAGCGTGCGCCGGGTGGCCCCCAGCGTTTTCAGGACGACCGCGTCGTGAACGCGGGCCCGGTTGCCCGCAGCGAGCGCGCCGGAAAGCACCAGAACCGAGGCGACGAGCGCCACGGCGGCGGCTGCGCGGATGGCCGTGGCAAGCTGCCCGACCAACGTGTTCACCACCTCCAGCGCGTCCCTTACGCTGACCGTGGTAATGGTGGGGAAGCTGCGTGTCACTGCGTTGAGCAGCCGCGAATCGTCCTCCGTGCTGGCGCTCGGGTTGGTAAGCGTGGCAAGCCATGCATGAGGCGCACCTTCGAAGGTGTTGGGCGAGAAGACCATGACGAAGTTCATCGCCAGCGTTTCCCATTCCACTTGCCGAAAGCTGGCGATGCGGGCGGTGATCGAACGGCCGAGCACGTTGACCGTCAGCGTATCGCCGAGTTCCAGGCCGAGTTCTGCGCCCTCCTCAGCCGTGAACGAGACGAGCGGCTCGCCATCATAATCTGCCGGCCACCACGTGCCCTCGGTAAGGGTCGAACTCTCCGGCTTCTCCCAGGAATAGGTGATTCCCCGGTCGCCACGCAGCACCCAGGCGCCCTCCGGCGGAGGCTCGATCTCGCGCACGTCAACGCCATTGAGCGCGGTAATCCGCCCGCGCAGCATGGGAACGCGCAGAAGCTCTCCATCCGGTGCCTGCGCCTCCACGAGAGCGGTGAAATTCTCCACCTCGCTCGACTGGATGTCGACGAAGAAGAAATTCGGCGCCACTTCGGGCAGATTGTTCGCGATCTGCCGGCGCAGATTGCCGTCGATCAGCGCCAGAGTGGCAAGCAAGGTGAGCCCGAGCCCGAGGGAAAGAACGACCGAGGGCGTGAGCGCACCGGGCCGATGGATGTTGCCAAGCGCCAGCCTGAGGGCGGTGGAGCGGACCCGCGGGGCGCGCCGTGCAACGGCCTGAACGGCCCAGCCCACCCCGCGCAGCACCAGAAATGCGACGAGTGCGGCGGCGACGAAAATCGCCGCGATCTGCCGCTCCTGCGAATAGAGGATGGCGAGCAGCGCAAGGCCGGCAGCGATCACACCCGCCGCCAGGATGTAGAATGGTCGCGGCCAGCCCTTGCCGTCGATGCCCATTTCGCGGAAAAGTGCCGTCGCGGGCACGTCACGGGCGCGGCCAAGCGGCAGGAGCGCAAAAGCAAGTGTCGTCAGGATGCCGAAAATGGCGGCCAGGCCGAGTGCAAAGGGATAAATGCCCGCTTTGCCTGACACCGGCAGAATGCTTGCAAGGGCAGCACTTGCTCCGAAAGGCATCAGCGCAGCGAGCACCAGCCCCGCCGCGATGCCGATCAGCGCGATAACGAGGATCTGGATCAGGTAGACGGAAACGACGAACCCGCCTGAAGCGCCGAGGCTCTTGAACGTCGCGATGACGGGGCGCTTGGTGTCAAGATAGGCGCGCACCGCGTTGGAGACACCGACGCCACCCACCACAAGCGCGGTCAAGCCCACCAGCGTGAGGAACTGGGAAAAGCGCTCTATGTTCGAGGATAGTGCGGGCGCCGCATTGTGCCGGGTGCGGATGCTCCAGCCCGCATCGGGAAAGCGGGTTGCCGCTTCCTCTCGCAGAGTCTCCAGATCGTTTGCGTCGGTTCCTTCTTCGAGGCGCAGCTTGTAGGCGTGCTCGACCATACTGCCGGGCTGCACCAGACCCGCCGCGTCAAGCCCTTCGAGGGAGGTCATAAGGCGCGGGGCGAAGCCGAAACTTTCCGAAACCATGTCCGGCTCTGTGATGAGTTCCGCCCGCACCTGGAAAGCCTGCGTGCCCATCATCAGCCGGTCGCCGACCGCAAGCCCGAGCCGGTCGAGCAGAAGCTGCGGAGCCGCCGCGCCGAAGGCGCCGTCGCGACGCTCGAAAATGGCGTCATGGGAAAGAGCGGGCTCCGTCACCAACGTGCCATAGAGCGGGTACTGGCCATCAACAGCCTTCACTTCCACCAGCGCCTGGTCGGAGCCATCGGCAAGTCGTGCCATCGAACGCATATTGGCGCTCTCGGAAAGGGTGCCGAGGTCCGTCAGCCAGGCGCGTTCGGCCTCGGTTGCCTCCCGCTGCTCGAGCTCGAAGCGGATGTCGGCGGCAAGAAGCTCCTGCCCCTGCGTTTCTACGGCGCTGCTGATGGCCCGGGCCACCGAATTGACGCCGCCGATCGCTGCGACACCGAGAGCGATGCACGCCAGGAAAACGAAGAAGCCGGAAAGGCCGCCGCGCATTTCCCGCAGAGCAAACCGCAATGCAAGGCTGAAGCTCTCCCCGCGATGGATCGGAGTCTCCTCGCTCCGGGAAAGGCGGGCAGCCTGGCCGTTGGCGGTGGCGGCGTCGTTTCGCATGGCCGGCCCGTTCAAGCTTTTACCGCTTCTTCAGCGGGCGCTGGATCGAGGCGGCCGGACCGCATGGGCACCTGCTTGTCGCATCGTGCGGCCAAGGTAGGGTCGTGGGTGACGAGAACCAGCGTGGTACCACGCTCCTGTGCGGTGGTAAAAAGCAGGTCGGCAATCTGCCGACCCGTGGCCTGATCGAGATTACCGGTCGGCTCATCGGCAATCATGATGGCCGGTTGCGGCGCCAACGCCCTGGCGATCGCCACGCGTTGCTGCTCGCCGCCCGAAAGCGCGCCCGGATAATGCGTCAGCCGGTTGGCGAGCCCGACCGCCGCAAGCTCGTTCTCCGCAACGCCGAACGGATCGTCATGGCCGGCGAGTTCCAGCGGCACGGCGACATTTTCCAGCGCTGTCATGTTGGGGATGAGGTGGAAGGACTGAAAGACAATGCCGATCGTACGGCCGCGGAAGGCGGCGACATGATCCTCCTTCAGCCGGTCGATGCGCTCGCCCGCCACCGTTACCGCGCCGCCATCGACCCGCTCCAGGCCGGCGATCACCATGAGCAGGGTCGACTTGCCGGAGCCGGACGGGCCGATGATGGCCGTCGATTGGCCATGTTCCACCGTCAGAGTGACGTGCTTGAGCACTTGTACCGAGGACGCTCCCTCGCCGAGACGCAAGGAAACATCCTTCAGGTCGATCACTGGTGTGGTCACGGGCGGCAGGTCCTATATGTGAGGAAAGCAAGCGATGGTTTCCGGCGGATATGGGTCGAGTTTCATGGCATTCAAAGTTTTGGGCAAGTTTTTAGATGCTGACGGGTCGCTCACGAAAATGTCATCGGTCCTGATGGCGGGGCTTCTGCTGTTGCTCACATCATGGCCGGCACTCGCCGATCCCGTTCGTATTGTCGGCTTCGGCGATAGCCTGATGGCGGGTTATCAGCTGGCGCCGGGCGAGGGCTTTCCCGAGCAACTGGAGGACGCGTTGCGCTCACGAGGACATGAGGTGATCGTGGTGAATGCCGGCGTATCCGGCGATACGACGAGCGGGGGGCTGGCCCGCCTCGACTGGTCGGTGCCGGAGGAGACGGACCTCGTCATCCTGGAACTCGGCGCCAATGACATGCTGCGCGGACTGCCGCCAGCCGAAACGCGTGACAATCTGGAAGAGATCATCGTGCGCCTGAAGGACCGCGGCATCGGAATATTGCTGGTGGGAATGTATGCCGCGCCCAATCTCGGGGCCGATTACCAGGAAGCGTTCAACGCGATCTATCCGCAACTGGCGGACAAGTACGACCTGCCGCTGGTGCCCTTCTTTCTGGCGGGGGTTATAGGCGAATCGGGACTGCTGCTTGAGGACAGGATGCACCCGAATGCGCAAGGGGTCGAACGTATGGTCGAGACCGTCTTGCCGGTGGTCGAGGCAGTTGTTGCAGGGGAGAAGCCAAACATGTGAACGGGAAGCGGAAGAAACCGCTTGCCCCACCATTCAATGAATGATTCGCTGAACCTGACCGAGCGAATCGTGGAGGTTGCCATGCCGCGACTGTTCATCGCCCTCGAAATCCCACGCGATGCCACCTTGTCTCTCTCGCTCCTGCGCGGCGGTCTGCCGGGCGCCCGGTGGGTCGATGTCGAAAATTATCACCTGACACTGCGCTTTATCGGTGATGTGGAAGGCCCTGTGGCCGACGAGATCGCCAGTGCGCTTGACCGGGTGCGCCGGCCCTCCTTCCCGCTGACGCTTTCAGGTGTCGGGGCTTTCGGGCAGAAAAAGCCGCACGCGGTGTGGGCGGGCGTTGCCGCCTCGCCGGATCTTTATGCCCTTCAGGCCGAGATCGAGCGCATCTGCCAGCGGATCGGTCTTGCCCCCGACCCTCGCAAGTTCACGCCGCATGTTACGCTGGCGCGGCTGAAGAATGCAGCACCGCGGGAGGTTGCCGCCTACCTTTCTGCGCGCGGAAACTTTTCCGCAGCGTCCTTCCGCGTCAACCGCTTCGTGCTGATGTCGGCACGCGAATCGGTTGGTGGGGGGCCCTATGTGATCGAGGAGGCCTGGCCGCTTCTGGGGGGCGACTCCGGCGCAAGCCGCGAGATCAGCGCCTCGGAAGCTTCGCGAATTTTTTCATAGACTTCCGAGAAGTTCTCCTCCGTGCCGTAATATGGGTCGGGCACATCTTCTTCTTTGCCCAGAGCATAGTCGAGGAAGAGGTGGATGCGTTGGCGTGCTTCTTTCGGGGCAAGCTCGCACAACCGGCTTATATTCGACCGGTCCATGCCGAAGATGAGATCGAAACGGGAGAAATCCGGCAAGGCGATCTGCCGCGCCCGCTGGAGTGAAATGTCGATCCCGACACGGTGGGCGACGGCCACCGAGCGCGCGTCTGGCGGGCCACCGACATGCCAGTCCCCGAGAGCCGCCGAATCGATCTCGAAGGCGTGCTCCAGCCCGCGTTCGGCGACGATGGCGCGAAAGACGCCTTCGGCCAGGGGCGATCGACAGATGTTGCCGAGGCAGACGAAGAGAATGGCGGTGCGGGATTTTGTAGACATTACACCTCTTTCCTTCCTGGCTCTCTTACCATGTCATCGGGTAACGGCAAGGGTGCCGGGTTCCTGATGCATGGACGTGCGCTGTCAATGTCCGTTGGCACCCCTGGTGGCATCGACGACCATGGCGGCGGTTGCAATCGGCCTCGCACCCGACCACATGAAAAGGGACAGGAGAATGCAATGGATGACGTGAAGATCGGCGAGATCCTGGCACCGACCGGCGAGCGCGAGAACAGTCGTCGCGCCGAAAACGTTCGGCGAAGATTCTGGCAGACGCTGAAACGGGCTGCCCGGCAAGTGCCCTTCATCGAAGAACTGGTTGCCGGTTATTACTGCGCACTCGACCGGCAAACGCCTACCCGTGTGCGCGGCATATTGCTGGCTGCTCTGTTCTATTTCATTCTGCCGCTGGACACGATCCCCGACTTCATTGCAGCCTTCGGCTTTACGGACGACGTCGCCGTCCTTGCTGCGGCCCTGAATGCGGTGCGTCCGCATATCAAGCCCGTCCATCGCGAGGCAGCCCGGCAGGCGCTTGAAAAGTCCTTGTGAATGCATTCAGGCGACGGAGACATCCTCGCCGTTTTCCGCGCCCACCGAAGCCACGATCAGCTCTACGCCGGCCTGTTCCACCATCCGACGTGCGGCATCGGAAACGCGGTCGTCGGTGATGATGCAGGAGACGCGCGACAATTGGCAAAGCACCATGCTCGTGCGGCGTTCGAACTTGGAAGAGTCCACCAGCACAACCAGCTCTTCCGCCTGGTTGAGCAGTTTCTCTTCCGCCTGCACCACCATGGGATCGGCCTCCATCACGCCAAGTGCTCCCACCCCTTGCGCGCCCATGAACATGCGGCGGGCCGAAAAATGCTTCGACCCATCGTTCTCGAACGGACTGAGAATGATGTTCTGTTCCCGATAGACGGTTCCGCCGGGCAGGATGACGGTGTTCTTGGAATGGCTGAGAAGATGCTCGGCGATGGGAAAGGAATTCGTGAAGACCTGCATGCGGCGGGTGGTGAGATAGTGCACCATCTGAAAGGTGGTCGTGCCGCCATTGATGATGATGTCGTCGCCATCGTCGCATATCTCCACCGCTCGGCGGGCGATCGCGCGCTTCAGATTGACGTTGACGCTCTTGTTGTAGGCAAAGGGACGGCCCAGAAGCCCTGCGGCCGGCGGATGCAGCGCCTCGGCGCCTCCACGCATCTTGCGCAGCTTCTTCTGTAGGTGCAGCGCGCCGATGTCGCGGCGAACCGTTGCTTCGGACGAGCCGGTAAGATCAACCAGCTCGCGGACCGTCGCAACCGGCTTTTCCTGAAGGACGCTCAGGATCAGTCGGTGACGCTCGCTTTCATGCATTCAACCGTTCCCCTTGCGACACCGTCGAATCCATCAACTTCAATCATCGCCGCGTTGTCAATGATCGCACATGACGGATATGGATCGACCGGCGTGGGCCGGGGGGCGACATGATCACTCAAACACAGGGTCAAATTCTCGCCTTTTTCCTCCGATTCAACAGGGTAGGCGGGGCAGCGTCCGGTCATTGGGCTACCGGTACCTTCCTCGTATTGTGGGTACAGGGAGATGGATTTCCGGGGGCATTACGCGTTGGTTAACCCAAATTAAATGAAAATGAAGCAATCGGATGAAACCGATGGCTTGGAACTCTTCGGCAGGCAAGGAAACGGTCAGACAATGCGTGTACTTCTTTCGTTGTTCTATCTGATCTGTGCTGTGGCGGCGGCCGGACCGGCGTTTGCACAGGCAACCGCGGTAAGCCAGCATCGCGACTGGGGCACCTACAGCTACCAGTCCGACAGCGGTAAGGTCTGTTATGTGATGAGCGTGCCGAAGGAAAAGGCACCAACGAATCTGGACCATGGCGACATCTTCTTTTTCGTAAGCCAGAAGCCTGGCCAGAATGTCGCGTACGAGCCGCAATTCATTGCCGCATATGATCTCCGGGAGAACTCCAAGGTGACCGTCACTGTGGGCGACCGGTCCTTTTCGATGTTTACCCGCGGCAAATCTGCCTGGATGGAAAACGCGGCGGAGGAGCCACAACTGATCGCAGCCATGAAGAGCGGTGCGGATATGAAGGTAGCGGCCGTTTCCGGACGGGGCAATCAGACAAGCTACACCTTTTCCCTTCTGGGGTTGACGGCGGCGCTCGGCTCCATTCAGAGCTGCAATTGATGCTGGCGCGGAGCAGCGGACATTCGCGCCCCCGTCTCGACGAAGCCATAGATGATTTTTCTGCGGTCTTGCCCGCGCAACGTTTCCTGCTAAAAGTGCCGCGCGCATGGCAGCCCGCGCTTGCCATGCTTCCTCAGCGGAACGGACCATGGCGAAGCACACGGAAGTAAAAAAAGTCGTCCTTGCCTATTCTGGCGGCCTCGACACCTCGATCATTCTGAAATGGCTGCAGACGGAGTTGGGTGCGCAGGTCGTCACCTTCACCGCAGATCTTGGCCAGGGCGATGAGCTGGAACCGGCACGCCAGAAGGCCGAGATGCTCGGCATCCGCGAGATCTATATCGAGGATCTGCGCGAGGAGTTCGTGCGCGATTTCGTGTTCCCCATGTTCCGCGCCAATGCGCTCTATGAAGGCGTCTATCTTCTGGGTACCTCGATTGCCCGGCCGCTGATTTCGAAGCGCCTCGTGGAGATCGCCGCCGAGACAGGCGCGGATGCCATTGCTCATGGCGCCACAGGCAAAGGCAACGACCAGGTGCGCTTCGAGCTTTCTGCGTATGCGCTCAATCCCGATATCAAGGTCATCGCCCCGTGGCGCGACTGGGATTTCAAGTCGCGTACCGACCTTCTGAATTTCGCTCAGCAGCACCAGATTCCCGTGCCCAAGGACAAGCAGGGCGAGGCGCCGTTTTCCGTCGACGCCAACCTGCTCCACTCCTCCTCGGAAGGAAAGGTGCTGGAAGACCCCTGGAGCGAGCCGCCCGAATATGTGCACCAGCGCACGGTCTCACCCTTCGATGCGCCTGACACGCCCACCGAAATCACAATCGGCTTTGCGCGCGGCGATGCCGTCGCTCTCAATGGCGAGGCGATGTCGCCCGCCACGCTTCTGGCCGCCCTTAACGATCTTGGCCGGGACAATGGCATCGGCCGCATCGACCTTGTCGAGAACCGCTTTGTCGGCATGAAGTCGCGCGGCGTCTACGAGACGCCCGGCGGCACGATCCTCCTTGCCGCACACCGTGCGATGGAATCGCTCACGCTCGATCGGGGTGCAGCGCATCTCAAGGATGAGCTGATGCCGCGCTATGCCGAACTCATCTACAACGGCTTCTGGTTCTCGCCCGAGCGCGAAATGTTGCAGGCAGCGATCGACAAGAGCCAGGAGAACGTGGAGGGCGAGGTGCGGCTCAAACTCTATAAGGGCAATGTGATTGTCACCGGCCGCCGTTCCGACAAGTCGCTTTACTCTGACGCGCTGGTGACGTTTGAGGATGACCACGGCGCCTACGACCAGAAGGACGCTGCAGGGTTCATCCGGCTCAACGCGCTGCGCCTGCGGACGCTGGCGGCGCGCGACCGCCGCGGTTGAGGCACGGCCAGCGCAACTGCGGCGTGTACGCCGGCGTGACACACGTTACGGCGACGTAAGTTCATCAGGACGCACAAGGGATGCTGTAGGTCTTTGAATCTACGTATTGTGCTTCCCGAACCGGTTCGGGTTTTCGGGCCGGTGCCGTAGGGTTAAACCCACTTTAACTATTTCCGGACATTTTTAGCATGATTCAACCGGCCGGCCGCGGGCACGCGGCGGCATCTGGGGGACCCAATTATGTTGAAATGGATGGTGAAGCCGCTTTTCGCGGCGTTCGCGCTTGCCCTGGTGACGAGCGCACAGGCTGCGGATCTCTACGTGCCGCCCATGGCGCCTCCGCCCCCGCAGATCATCGAGCGGGAAGTGCCGACGGGGAATTGGTATCTGCGCGGCGACCTCAACTATCACTGGTCGGATCTGCGCGGCACCGAGTACACGACTTATGGGTGCTGCGGTGTGGTAGCTCCCGGCACCGACGATTTCGACACCACGGACCTCGGCGGCGCCTTTTCGCTCGGCGCCGGCATTGGCTATCAGATTTCGCGCCATCTGCGCGCCGACTTCACGGCTGACTACTGGTTCGACTCGGATTTCCGCGGCACGACCACCGGCATTTGCGGCGGCACGGTCTGCACGTCCGTGGACAGTTCATCCTACGAAGCACTGCTCTTGATGGCCAATGCCTATGTGGATCTTGGCACCTACCACGGTGTTACGCCCTATCTCGGCGCGGGCATCGGCGGTGCCTATGTGATGTGGGACGATCTTGTCAACGACGCGAATATCGGGCTGGCGGTGCATGAAGGCACGAAGGACTGGCGCTTCGCATGGTCGCTCATGGCTGGCGCTTCCTATTGCCTGACCCATAATCTGCAGCTCGATGCCGGATACCGCTATACGCGCATCGCCGGCGGCAGGATGTTCGAGGAGTCTGGCATGGATGTCGGCCCCGGCTTCGATGACGGTTTCGACGTGCACGAGGCGCGTGCCGGATTGCGCTATTCCTTCGGTGGCGCCAATCCGAATTGCGCTGTTCCGCAGAGGGTGGCTTATCATGCAGAGCCTCCCTATCAAATGCCGGCGGTCTACAAGTAAAATCCTCCGCAGAGTTTCTCCTGAACCGCCCGGCAGCGCCGGGCGGTTTTTCATTGCGCCGACGCCGCTTCGGTTAAGGCTCTGTTATCCTTAACGCGGTTTTAACCGGCATGGTTAACAATTCACGAAATTCCATGGCAGAGCAGTCAGGCTCTGCCATGCTTCGTGGAGCATCAACGAACCATGTGCAGATCCGTTTTCCTTCTCGCAGCCGCCGTCAGCCTTGTTGCGGTGCATCCGGCATTGACCGCCGATTACGATGCGCCTGTCATTTTCGAGGACGTGCCGAACCTCGTTCCCGTTGAAATCGGCACCGGCTGGTATCTGCGCGGAGATATCGGCTATCATATTGATACCGAACCGCGCGACACCTTCACCTACCGGACCTTCGATGGCGTGAATTATGGGGCGGAAGCATTTGACACCGGTTCGCTGGGGGAGGACATCACCTTTGGCATTGGTGTCGGCTATTCCTTTACCGATCTGTTGCGGGCCGACGTTACTGTGGACCGGTTTACCTCCTCGTTCTCCGGTTCCACCTCTTTCTCGGCTCCTTGTCCCGGCGGTCCTGCGGGTACGGCCTGCCGCTCCGATGATGCCTCGGAACTGACGGGCTATTCGGTCATGCTCAATGGCTATGTAGATCTTGGGACTGTCGTCGGCTTTACGCCCTATGTCGGCGCTGGTGCCGGCTACACCTATGCCCGTTGGGACGATCTGGAGAGCCGCACATTCTGCGTCGATGGTGCTACCGGTTGCGCCGGCACCGGCCCGGCAGGGACAATCACCCGCGCGGGCGAATCGGACTGGCGCTTTACCTACGCACTGATGGCGGGCGTGACCTACGACATGTCGGACAATATGAAGCTCGATGTGGGTTATCGATATCGGCGGATCGATGGCGGAGACATGTTCGGCTGGGATAACGCCAGCGCGGCGGCCGGCGCCACCGGTTCGCAGGGTGAGGACCCAGGTCTCTCAAGCCACGAGATACGGGTGGGGCTGCGCCTGGAATTGTGGTGATGTTACGGCGTGAATGCCGGCGGAGAGACTTCAGAAGGCGAGAATGATCGTTGCCCCGATGGACATGAGCATGGCCAATGCGACCAGGACCATAAAGGTTCGCGGCCGATCGAAGAAGATCGCGTAGCCGGCAATCCATGCGGCGGTCGCCGCACCCAGCGCGAAAAAGAAGGCATCGCGTTCGCCGAATGCGATGGCAGCAGCCATCAGCCCGCCGATAATGACCGCCCCGAAGATGGTGCTGATGGCGACGGCAAAAGCATCGTAGTTTTCGTTCATTCTCAGTCCTTCCCGACGAGCAATTACCGCGCGCACCATATCCGTTTCGATCCGCAAACGGCAATGGGACAGGACAGGCGCCGGCGATGATCCTGTATCCTGTTCTGTTTTTGTCACTTGCACTTTCGTTTCGCGTCCGTTAATCCCGCCAGTGGGCCACCCCTCCCCACCGAGGGGCGTGCTATCTGGAAGGGTAGAATATCATGAGCACACTTTCTAAGCCGGACATCCGTCCGGCCAATCCACATTTCTCCTCAGGACCATGCGCAAAGCGCCCCGGCTGGACGCCGGAGGTGCTGAAGGATGCTGCCCTTGGCCGCTCCCACCGCGCGAAAATCGGCAAGGAAAAGCTGGGTCAGGCGATCGCGCTTACGCGTGAGGTCCTGCAGGTTCCCGAAGATTACAGAATCGGCATCGTGCCCGCCTCGGATACCGGTGCGGTCGAGATGGCGCTGTGGTCGCTTCTTGGCGAACGTGGCGTCGATATGCTCGCCTGGGAGTCCTTTGGCTCCGGCTGGGTGACCGACGTCGTAAAGCAACTGAAGCTGGACGACGTGCGCCGCATCGAGGCCGATTACGGCAAGCTGCCCGACCTGTCCCGGGTCGATTTCGACCGTGACGTGGTGTTCACCTGGAACGGCACCACCTCCGGCGTGCGCGTGCCGAATGGCGATTTCATTCCGGCAGACCGCAAGGGTTTGACCATCTGCGACGCCACCTCCGCCGCATTTGCGCAGCGGCTCGACTTCGCCAAGCTCGATG
This sequence comes from Phyllobacteriaceae bacterium, assembly GCA_029279965.1. Lineage (GTDB taxonomy): Bacteria > Pseudomonadota > Alphaproteobacteria > Rhizobiales > Rhizobiaceae > Chelativorans. Next base: position 20,203 of record JAJUHJ010000017.1, on the reverse strand, counting down.
TGGTCACTTTTTCGTGGCAAAAGGTGCTGGGCGGGGAGGCCGCACACGGCATCCTCATCCTTTCCCCGCGCGCGGTCGAGCGGCTCGAAAGCTATACCCCGACCTGGCCGTTGCCGAAGATCTTCCGTCTTACCAAGGGCGGCAAGCTGAACGAGGGCATCTTCAAGGGCGAGACCATCAACACGCCTTCGATGCTCTGCGTCGAAGATTATATCGACGCGCTCACCTGGGCGCAGTCCGTGGGTGGACTCAAAGGCATGATTGCCCGGGCGGATGCCAACTTCGCCGCCATCGACCGTTTCGTGCAGAAGAGCGATTGGCTGGCACATCTGGCGGAAGACCCGGCAACGCGCTCCAACACGTCCGTGTGTCTGTCCATCATCGATGAGACGGTCCGGCAGCTCGATGCCGATGCACAAGCCGCCTTCGCCAAGGGCATGGTTTCCCGCCTCGACAAGGAGGGCGTGGCCTACGATATCGGCCATTACCGCGACGCGCCTTCCGGCTTGAGGATATGGGCCGGCGCCACCGTCGAGACCTCGGATCTGGAAGCCTTGATGCCGTGGCTCGACTGGGCCTTTCATGAGCAGAAAGCGGCGCTGCAACGCGCCTGAGCATTTCGCGCCTTCTTCCGTTTTCCAAATTTCTCTATCGATAAGGAGCCTGACAAATGGCACCTCGCGTTCTCGTTTCCGACAAGCTTTCTCCCACGGCAGTCGACATTTTCCGCCAGCATGGCATCGAGGTCGACTACGAGCCGGATCTCGGCAAGGACAAGGAGAAGCTTCTTTCCGTCATCGACAAGTATGATGGCCTGGCGATCCGTTCAGCCACCAAGGTGACCGAGAAGCTGATCAACGCCGCCACCAACCTCAAAGTGGTTGGCCGCGCTGGTATCGGCGTCGACAATGTGGACATACCGGCCGCATCGAGGCGTGGCATCATCGTGATGAACACGCCCTTCGGCAACTCCATCACGACCGCCGAGCACGCTATTGCCATGCTGTTCGCCGTGGCGCGGCAGATTCCCGAAGCAAATGCCTCGACCCATGCCGGAAAGTGGGAAAAGAATCGCTTCATGGGCGTGGAGATCACCGGCAAGACCTTGGGTGTCATCGGCTGCGGCAACATCGGTTCGGTCGTTGCCATGCGCGCCATCGGCCTGAAAATGCATGTGGTGGCCTTCGATCCCTTTCTCTCGGAGGCGCGAGCAGAGGAGCTGGGCGTCGAAAAGGTCGAGCTGGACGAGCTCTTCAGGCGTGCCGATTTCATCACGCTGCACACCCCGCTGACCGACAAGACGCGGAACATCATCAACGCCGAGGCGATCGCCAAGATGAAGGATGGTGTGCGCATCATCAATTGCGCGCGCGGTGGGTTGATCGTCGAGGCCGATCTGGTGGAGGCGCTTAAATCCGGCAAGGTGGCCGGCGCCGGCATCGATGTGTTCGAGAACGAGCCGGCGACCGAAAACCCGCTCTTCAATCTGCCGAACGTGGTCTGCACGCCGCATCTGGGCGCCGCCACCTCGGAGGCGCAGGAAAATGTAGCCTTGCAGGTGGCCGAGCAGATGTCGGACTACCTCATCAAGGGGGCCGTCACCAACGCCATCAACATGCCCTCCATCAGTGCGGACGAAGCGCCTCGGCTGAAGCCCTTCATCAAGCTGGCAGAGGTGCTGGGTGGCTTCGTCGGCCAGGTGACGGATGAGGCGATCAAAGAGGTGGAGGTGGTGTTCGACGGCTCGACCGCCGCCATGAACACGCGCGCGCTTATCAGCGCAGCGCTTGCCGGTCTCATTCGTCCGCAAGTCTCGGACGTGAACATGGTCTCCGCCCCGATCATGGTCAAGGAACGAGGCATCATCCTTTCGGAAATCAAGCGGGACAAGTCCGGCGTGTTTGACGGTTATATCAAGCTGAACGTCAAGACGGCGGCCAAGACCCGTTCTATCGCGGGCACGGTCTTTTCCGACGGCAAGCCTCGCTTCATCCAAATCAAGGGCATCAATCTCGACGCCGAGATCGGCGAGCACATGGTCTATACGACCAATTACGACACCCCCGGCATCATCGGATTGCTCGGCACCATCTGTGCCAAGCACGAAGTGAACATCGCCAACTTCCAGCTTGGTCGAAACAGGCCAGGTGGCGACGCGATTGCGCTGCTCTACCTGGACGCTCCCTTGCCGGCGAATGTGCTGGAGGATCTGCTGGCGAGCGGGTCGATCCTTTCGGCCCGGCCGCTGCATTTTGACGTGACGGTGTAACGCGGGCGAACACACGACAAGAGGTGCGGGCAGTCGCCCGCGCCTTTTTGTCTCACGGGAGTTCAGGAGCCGTTCACCGCTGCCCGCACGCGCGGCGCTGCACCCACGCTCTTCCGGCCGCTATATTCGGCCAGCCAGATGCCACAGAACACCAGCACGATCGCCAGGGCATGATACAGCCGGAACGCTTCGCCCAGGATCAATACCGAAAGCAGCGTGCCGAAAATGGGCACCAGATTGACGAAGAGGCCGGCGCGGTTGGCGCCGATCAATTCGTTGCCACGGATGTAGAAAACCTGCGCCAGAACCGATGGAAAGATGGCGGTGTAGAGGATGACGAGCCACCCGCGCCGATCGGGGACGATCAGGCTATCGCTCCCGTGCTCCCATGCAAGGAAGGGCAGTGAGGACACAAAGGCCGCGGCGGAGAGGATGGTGATCATGCTCAGCCAGTGGATGTCCGGCTTGAAACGCAGAGCCACTGTGTAGCCGCCATAGAGCACCACCGCAAACATCATCAACAGGTCGCCCGCGTTGAGATCGAGTGCCGTCAGGCGTGACAGGTCGCCATGACTGGCTGTCAGGACGACTCCGATGAGCGACAGGACGAAGCCGACCAGTTGGAGCCATGTCGCGCGCACGCGAAAAACCACGAAGTTCAACAGGATGATGACCATCGGGACGGCCGCCTGCTCGATGGAGACGTTCACCGCCGAAGTGTAGGTGAGCGCAGTGTAAAGGGCGGCATTGAAGAGGGTGAAGCCTACCGTGCCGAGGATGACGAGCAATGGCAGGGCCGGGCGGATGCGTGGCCAGTCCCTGCGCAAAGGCTTCCAGGCGAAGGGAAGGACGAGTGCAAAGGCAAGCGCCCATCGCAGCGTTGTCAGTGCGAATGGAGAGACATGGTCGACAGCCAGCTTTCCGGCTACCGTGTTCCCGCCCCAAAAGAGCGTGGTCAGCAGCAAAATGACATAAGCGGTGTTGTGCATGAAGCCTGTGCAGGAAATGTGGTAGGAGATCGAGCTATTCGCTCAATGCTGGCCCGTAAATTGATGGAAAACAAGAAAAACCGGCGAAAGAGACCTCATTGACCAAGTGAAGGGCTCGCATCGGCCGTTCTGTAGCGCTATAGAGCCGGTGGTTTTCCGTAGGCCTCGGGCAGCCTCGCCCGATAGAAAGGATTTTCGATGGCGAATGTGGTGGTCGTCGGCTCCCAATGGGGCGATGAAGGCAAGGGGAAAATCGTCGACTGGCTGTCGGAGCGGGCCGACGTGGTGGTGCGATTCCAGGGTGGGCACAATGCCGGCCACACCCTCGTCATCGACGGTGTGAGCTTCAAGCTTTCGCTGCTGCCTTCGGGCGTCGTGCGCGAGGGCAAGCTTTCCGTGATCGGCAATGGCGTCGTTTTCGATCCCCATGCTTTCGTGGCCGAGATCGAGAGGCTTGAAAAACAGGGCGTGTCCGTTTCGCCGCAGAATTTGAAAATTGCGGAGAACACCGCTCTGATCCTGTCTCTGCATCGCGAGCTCGACGGATTTCGCGAGGATGCGGCATCGGATTCGGGCACGAAGATCGGGACCACGCGCCGCGGCATCGGCCCTGCTTACGAGGACAAGGTGGGGCGGCGCGCAATTCGCGCGATGGATCTGGCGAATATGGAGACGCTGCCGGCCAAGATCGACCGGCTCCTGACCCATCACAACGCGCTGCGTCGAGGTCTTGGACATGCGGAGGTTTCGCATGCTGCGATCATGGATGAGCTTTCTTCGGTCGCCGATAAGGTGCTGCCCTTTGTCGACCGTGTATGGAAGATTCTCGATGATGCGCGGCGGGCAGGGCAGCGCATTCTTTTTGAGGGTGCGCAGGGCACGCTCCTCGACATCGATCACGGCACCTATCCGTTCGTCACCTCGTCCAACACCGTTGCTGGCCAGGCAGCGACCGGGTCCGGTCTCGGTCCGGATGCCGTGGGCTATGTGCTCGGCATCACCAAAGCGTACACGACGCGGGTGGGCGAAGGTCCGTTTCCCACCGAGCAGGAAGGCGAGATCGGTGAGTTTCTCGGCACGCATGGTCGCGAGTTCGGCACTGTCACCGGGCGCAAACGCCGTTGTGGCTGGTTCGATGCCGTGCTGGTGCGCCAGGCCGTGGTGACAAATGGGATGAATGGTATCGCGCTCACCAAACTCGATGTGCTCGACGGGCTGGACGAGATCAAGGTGTGCACCGGCTACCGGCTGGACGGGCGCACGATAGACTATCTACCCGCCAGCCAGGGTGCACAGGCCCGTCTCGAGCCGATCTATGAGACACTCGAAGGCTGGAAAACAACCACGCAAGGGGCGCGAAGCTGGAACGACCTGCCCGCTCAGGCCGTCAAATATGTGCGGCATATCGAGGAGCTGATTGGCGCACCCGTTGCGATTCTTTCCACCAGCCCTGAACGTGAGGACGCCATTCTTGTGACGGATCCTTTTCAGGATTGACTTTGAAGTGACGCGTTCTGTGATCGTTTCGAAGGCGCGATGCCTGAAATGCGAATTCCACGCCGGATGGTTGCCGAAGCACCATAATTTCGTGCAAGTTGCGGGTGAGTTAGGGCATCTTGGCAGCCAGGGTGCCATCACCCGGCATCGCACGGGTGCAGCAAAGCGTGGGGTAAGGGCGGCGGTGTGAATGCATCGCCGTAGATGCGGGCGCGAGAGCGGAACGGAAACAACAATGGCGGATTTTGCTGGGGTTTTGCGAAGAGCGGTCGAGGCGCTGAAGGACAACACGCCCGAAGCGCGCGAAACCATTTACAACAAGGCACGGGCGACAATCGAAGCAAAGCTGGCGTCGGCCCCCACGCCTCCCTCCCCGGAGCTCGTCGCGCACCAGAAAGGACAGCTCGAGGAAGCCATTGCGAAGGTCGAGGCGGAATATGCTCCCGCGGAAACGCCGCAGGAGCCCGAAGATGAGCTTGAGAGCCTGCTGGCCGAACTCAATAGATCGACGATACACAACGCGGACGTTGCGGTAGAGGCACAAGGTTCCGCCCCTCGGGGTGGGGAGATGTCCGATCCGGTACTTGCCGAGCCGGAGGCTGGCGCGGCGCCGATTGTCGAGGAACCTGATCTGCACGAGGAAACCTCGGAAGATGGGGGATGGCGAGAGGACGCTGAAGATCCCGCCGCCATTCCAGCGCAGGACTTTCATGAGACATCCGATTGGCGGGACGAAGATCCCGTATTGGCGGAGGAAGCCTCGCCCGCCGAAGATGGTTTGCCGCAGCGTCCGGCGGCGGTGCAGCCTGCTCGCCGTGGTTTCGGCTGGGTTGTTCCGCTGCTGGTGCTGCTTCTGATTGTCGCCGGCCTCGGCTTTGGGGGATGGCTCTACCGGGACAATCTGGCGCAAGTGGCCGGTTTCGACAGTTTCGGGGATGTGGTCGCCTTTGCCGGGGGAGGCTCCTCGGAGGAACCGGAGGAAGGTGCCGGTCAGCGGGATGAGGGATCCGGTGAGCAAACGGAGGGGAGCGCCAGCGAGGCTGATGCCTCAGCGTCACCGGAGCAACAGCAAAAATTCACGCAGCGCCTGCTCCCCGACGGGAGTGAGGTGGATCCGGGGCCGGCGGATGGCAATCCTGGCCTCGGCGAGGGCCGGTCCGTTGCCGCCGCTACCCGCAGCGATGCCGCGCCCGCGCAGCAGGCGGATGAAGGGACCAGCGTGGGGCAGAGCGCGATTTTTTACGAGGAGCGCACGAGCGTTGCTGAGGGCTCGGCCAACAACGGTTCGGTCGTGTGGTCGATCACGCAGGAATCGCCCGGCGACAATCTACCGCCGGAACCCACCATTCATGCCGAGGCGACAATCCCCGAGCGGGGCGTTCAACTGAGGCTGACAATCCGACGCAATGTCGACCAATCGCTGCCAGCAAGCCACATTGTCGAACTGATCTTCTTGACTCCTGAGAATTTTCCTGGGGGAGGTGTAAATCAGGTTTTGCGTATGGCGATGAAGCGCAACGAACAGGACACCGGAAGCCCATTGCTCGGCATCCCAGCAAAAATCGCCGATGGATTCTTCCTGATAGCGCTTAGTGACAACCCGGCCGATGTGGAGACAAACTCTACTTTGCTGCGGCGGGAAAGCTGGATAGACATTCCGCTCGTCTACAGTTCGGGCCGCCGGGCACTGATCACACTCGAAAAGGGTGCGCCGGGCAACCGCATCTTTCAGGAGGCGCTGGAAGCCTGGGGCAGTGCCTCAAGCGGCTAGCGCGCCGGGGTCCTTCTGGACGCACACGCTATCGAATTGAATCGGCGCATCGTGCTTCCGAAAATCGATTCAGATTTTCGGCCGATGCTGTAGACCCTCAACGCACAGCAGGCGCGATACCCACAATACGCGCGATATCGGCGGGAGTGGCGCCAGCCGCGCGCAGGGCGGCGATACCGGTATCACCTCGGCTTTTGGAAAGCTTGCGCCCATCCTCGTCGAGGATCAGGGTGTGGTGATGATAATGCGGCACCGGCAGGCCCAGCAGCTCTTGTAGGAGCCGATGGACGGCGGTGGCATGAAAAAGATCGCGGCCGCGCACGACATGCGTTATGCCCTGCAACGCGTCGTCCACCACCACGGAAAGATGGTAGCTGGTCGGCATTTCCTTGCGTGCGATGATCACATCGCCCCATATTTCGGGGCGGGCGGTGATGCGCCCCGTCTCTCCATCGGGGCCGTCGCCGCTTTCCTCCCATGAGATGGGGCCTGCCACATGTGCGGTGGCTGCGTTCATGTCGAGCCGCCACGCGAACGGTTCACCCTCTTCCATGCGCCGTCGGCGGTCGGAGGGCGGACGATCCCTGTCAACAGGCGGAAAGAGCGGGGCTCCGTCCGGATCGCGCGGCCAGGCGTGTCCGCGCGCTTCGCTTTCGGCGATGTAGCCGCGCACATCCTGACGGCTCATGAAGGAGGGGTAGACGATTTCCGCTTCGATGAGGCGTTCCAGCGCCTGGGTATAATCATCCATATGTTGCGATTGCCGCCGCACCGGCGTTTCCCATTGAAGGCCGAGCCAGGCAAGATCGTGGTAGATCTGGTTCTCCAGTTCCGGTGTGCAACGGGTCGTGTCGATGTCCTCGATGCGCAGAAGAAAACGTCCGCCCGCTGCCCCGGCGAGGGAGGCGTTGAGCAGCGCGGAATAGGCATGCCCGAGATGCAGCGCGCCATTGGAGCTTGGCGCGAAACGGAAGACAGGAACCGTCATCGTGCGGGCAAGAAGTGGATTGCGACGACCATCGCCGCATTGGTAGAACATTTAGCAGCCGGGCGGAATGACCCGGCGTTGCAGAAATTTGGGTAGCTCAGAAGCTGAAGCCAATGCAATCGTCGTATTGCTTCAGTTTTCGTCCGCCACGCGCAAGGAGAACCGATGGACCGCGTCGAAACAGCCGACGACATCGCGCGCGGTCTGGATGCGCTTGTCTTGATGGATCGCCGGCTGGAAACTGTGCGCGCGGCTGCCGGCGTTGTGCCACTCAGGCGGAGCCAGGCGGGGTTTCACAGTCTCGCCTCCGTGATTGTGTCGCAGCAGGTTTCGCGTGCGAGTGCGGATGCGATCTTCGGCAGGCTCTGCCGGCTGGCAGACCCGTTGACGCCGGATGCCATTCTCACCGCAAACGAAAATGCAATGGCGGGTGCAGGTTTGTCCCGGGCAAAGCAGCGCGCGCTTGTCGCGCTTGCATCGGCGGTCCGGGAGAAAGCCGTCAATCTTGATGTTCTTGGCGAGCTTCCGGCGGAGCAGGCGATCGCGGCCTTGACGGGTATGCCTGGCGTGGGACCGTGGACGGCCCAGGTTTACCTGCTGGTGGCGGCGGGTCATGCCGATATTTTCCCGGCCGGAGATATTGCCCTGCAAGCGGCGGTCGCCCATGCCTTCGGTCTCGAATCACGCCCGAATGCGGAAAAACTCGCCCGAATCGCCGAATCATGGAGCCCGTGGCGTGCTGTCGCCGCTCGGCTGTTCTGGGCCTATTATCGTGAAATGCGCGGGTGGGAAGCCGCTCCAGCCGCTTGAATCAGCACCGTATCGGACGATTTCGCCGCCGCGGCAACGCCAAAACAATATGTGCTTCACATTCCTGTCATCACGGGCGTAAACTATTGCCGCTGATCGAACTGCCTGGAGCGCCGAGCGTCCGTCTGGATGTGTAACGTTCTATCTTTTTGTTCTCCGCATGTATGCGGATGTCAGATGCTCCAATCTGGCTGCAAAATACTATAGCAGGAGTCTCGAAGACGTGACGATCGCAGTTTCGCCGGAGGGAATGCCCGCTCTGGTGCTCAATGCGGACTATCGCCCTCTCAGCTACTATCCCCTGTCGCTGTGGTCGTGGCAGGACGCAATCAAGGCTGTGTTTCTCGATCGCGTCAACATCGTCGCCGAATACGAGCAGGCGGTTTCCTCACCGTCTTTCACGATGAAGCTTCCCAGCGTCATCAGCCTCAAGAGCTATGTGAAGCCTTCGCGCTATCCCGCGTTTACCCGATTCAACGTGTTTCTGCGCGACCGTTTCGCATGCCAGTATTGCGGTGCGCGCGAAGAGTTGACCTTCGATCATGTGGTGCCCCGCAGGCATGGCGGCATCACTTCGTGGGAAAATGTCGTTGCCGCCTGTTCGCCCTGCAATTTGAAAAAAGGCGGTTTGATGCCGGCGCAGGCGAAGATGTGGCCGCACCAAAAGCCATTTCAGCCGACTGTGTTCGACCTGCACAAGAATGGGCGCCTGTTTCCGCCCAACTATCTGCACGAAAGCTGGTTGGACTACCTTTACTGGGACGTCGAGCTGGAGCCGTAGCGCACCGTCCCAAGGTTTGCGATCGAAGCGATGCGGATGGGGGTCAGCGCCGGAACGCAGCCCGCAGTGCGATGGCAGCAAGGAGCGCGCTGGCAATCACATTCCAGCCCGCAAACGAGAGCCCGAGAAAGCGGCCTGCCGCCTCGTCGCATGATGGCGGCACCACCGCATTGAGTTGGTCGAGCAGACTGCCCGAATTCGACGGAGCAGCAACCACGCCACAATCGGCCGGGCCTGCCCACCAGCCCCATTCCACGCCCGCGTGATAGCCGCCGAGCCAAAGCCCCCACAGCATCAGGCCACCACCAACGAGGAGCAGGCCGCGTGTCAGAACGGGTGTCCAGCGCAGCGCACCGGAGATTGCCGCGAGAAGCACCACCGGGATTCCCAAATAATAGGGGATGCGCTGCTCCAGACACAACTTGCAGGGAATGAAGCCTCCGATGTGCTGGAAACCGAGCGCGGTGCCGACAGTTACCGTCATTGCAAGTGTAAGGAAAATCGCCGTGAGCGTGTGGAGCCTTCCCGTGGGAGCGGTAAGTGTCATTGAGCCTCGTCAGAAGACATAGCGGACGGCGATGAAGCCGCCGATCAGCAAAACCATGAACAGGGTGAAAAGAAGCCCCAGGTTCTTTTCGATGAACGTGCGAATGGGCGGGCCGAACTGATAGAGCAGCCAGGCGACCAGAAAGAAACGCAGGCCGCGCCCGAGGATCGACACGAGAATAAAAACCGGAATGTTGAGGCCGGTAGCTCCGGAGAAGATGGTAAGCACCTTGTAAGGAAACGGCGTGATGGCGGCAAAGAGAACGCCCCAGCCGCCCCAGCTATTGTACCAGGCAGCGACCTCCTGGAAAGCATCTTCCTTGCCGTAGAACCGCAGCACCGCTTCGCCCACGGTTTCGTAGAGAAACGCGCCGATGAAGTAGCCGAGCAGGGCGCCAAGCACGGAGGAAACCGTGCAGACGAAAGCGTAGCGCAGCCATTTCGCCCGTTCCGCGAGCACCATGGGGATGAGCAGGACATCCGGCGGGATGGGGAACACCGAGCTCTCGATGAAGGAAACGCCGGCCAATCCCCTCTCAGCATGGCGCGTTGCTGCGAGTGCCATGGTGAAGTCGTAAAGTTTGCGAAGCATGAACTGGTCCCGGTGGTGACCCTATGTAACCGGGGTGTGGACGCGGCGCAACGGAGTAGAACGGAATGCGCCCACGATCGCTCGGGTTTTGCCTCGATCCCCGTCTCCCCTGCGGTTCTGTATTTCACCCGCCTGAAAATGCGGCCAGGCGTTGTGAAGTGTTGACGTGGCCGTGCCTGACCGTATAGTCCGCGCCCGACCGCTCATTTTAATAGCGGTGCGACACGAGCGGGTGTGGCGGAACTGGTAGACGCGACGGATTCAAAATCCGTTTCTGGTGACAGAGTGTCGGTTCGAGTCCGACCACCCGCACCATAGATCCGGCAAGCCGGCAATGTGCCGATCATTTGACAGTGTTGCCGTCATCTCGAGGCTTCTTCGGAAGTACGCCCAAGCGTATCGGCAACGACGGCGCCCCTCTCGCCGCGCGGCTTCGGTTCGCCAACCGTCGAATCGTGGGCTGTCTGATGTTCCATCTCCGCGTTTATCTCGGCTCCGACGATGAGAATTGCCGTGGATATCCAGATCCACATCATCAGTCCGATCGCCGCCCCCAAGGTCCCATAGGTGGCATTGTAATCGGCGAAATTGCGCAGGTAGAAGGAAAAGGCCAGGGACGCCGCTGTCCAGACAAGAACCGCGAGCACGGCGCCCCAACTGAGCCACCGCCACTTCGCCCGCGTTCTGCTCGGTCCGAAGCGATAGAGCGCGGCAATCCCTGCAAGGGCGATGAGCAGCAATACTGGCCATCGCAAGATTGCAAACAGCAGCTCCGCCCAGCGATCAACACGCAGAAATGCAAGCACCGTCGGAAGTATTCCCGCCGCCAGAATGAGGACGATCGCGGCCAGGATCGTCGCTAGAGTGAAGGTCATGGAGACCAGGTTCAAGCGCAGGAACGAGCGCTTTTCCCTTTCTTCGTAGGCGACGTTCATGGCTTCGAAGAGTGCTTTGACCCCGCCATTCGCGCTCCAGAGCGCAACGGCAAGCCCGATAATGACGCCGATGCGCAGCGAGCCGCTGTCCTGGCTGGCCAGAGACTGGAGTTGCTGCCGGATGATGTCGAGTCCGGCAGACGGCAGCAATGCGGCGAGATAGGAGAGGTGACCGGCGATGTCTGCCGGATCGGCGAACAGGCCGTAGAGCGAAATGAACGCGGCCAATGCCGGGAAAAGTGCAAGGATCAGGTAGAAGGTAACCCCGGCTGCGATCAACAGCACCCGGTCCTCTACAATCTCATGCGCGACGCGCCACGCGATGTCCTTCCAGCCGGCAACCGGGATCTGGGAGGGCGTGGTCGCTTCACGGCCGCGATCCGTGTCCCTTGATCGATCTTCGTCTGCCCGGACCATTGAAAGGCTCCTCCTGTCCGTGAACGAACAAGCGAGCCTGCGGCAGGTTCCCGGCCGTATAATGCAAGGGGATTACGCCATACCGAGCGCGGCTTTGTAGAGATCGATCATCGCCTCTTCTTCCTGGCGCTCGGACTGATCTTTCTTGCGCAGGCGCACGATGGTGCGAACGGCCTTTACATCAAAGCCGGTGCCCTTCATCTCCGCATAGACCTCCTTGATGTCGTCGGCGATCGTCTGCTTTTCCTCTTCCAGCCGCTCTATGCGCTCGATGAAGGCACGAAGCTGTCCGGCGGCAACGGTTTGCGCGGATTCACTGGTAATGTCGTCAGCCATGACTTTCTCCGGATAAAGGAAAATGCCCGCGACTCGGCAGGCAGCGAAGTTGCCGGTTCGATGCCTTAGACAGTCCGTCAGGTCAAGGCTGTTCCAACCGGCAGGCAGCGTGGAAGCTGGGTATTTTTTCGCGGAAATGCGGGGGACCAGATGAAATGAACCGCTGGAAAATCCCCCATTCTTGGAACAGCTTCACCCAACTTGTGGAGGAATGGGAAATTGCTTGTTCGGCCATCAGGGACTAACAGCTTCGAAGCAGGAACACTATGATGGGAGTTGATGATGAGTGCCGCGACCGCACCTGATGTGACCGCGTTTTTCGAGGAGCGTACCTCCTCGGTCCAGTATATCGCGGCCGATCCGGCAACGGGAAAATGCGCCCTCATCGATCCCGTTCTGGATTTCGATGAGAAGTCCGGCGCAATCGGCACCGGAAGTGCCGACGCGCTTCTTCATTTTGTCGAACGGGAAGGACTGGCGATCGAGTGGATTCTTGATACCCATCCCCACGCCGATCATCTCTCCGCGGCGAGCTATCTGAAGCACAGGACGGGTGCGCCAACGGCGATCGGCGAGAAAGTGGTCGAGGTCCAGCGGCTCTGGAAGGACATCTATAACTGGCCTGATTTTCCCGCCGACGGTTCGCAATGGGACCGGCTGTTCGCCGAAGGCGATACGTTCTCCATAGGCACCATTCCAGCCCGCATCCTGTTTTCACCGGGACATACGCTCGCCTCCATCACCTATGTAATCGGCGATGCGGCCTTCGTGCACGATACGCTGTTCATGCCCGATGGCGGCACGGCGCGTGCGGATTTCCCAGGCGGCGATGCAAAGCGCCTGTGGCGTTCAATACAGGAGATTCTTGCGCTTCCGGACAAGACGCGCATCTTCACCGGGCACGATTATCAGCCGGGCGGGCGCGAGCCACGCTGGGAAAGCACGGTGGCAGAGCAGAGGGCGCGCAACATTCATATCTCCAGGTGCGATACGGAGGAAGCGTTCGTGAAAATGCGCGAGGCGCGGGATCGCACACTGCCCATGCCGAAGCTTATCCTGCACGCGCTGCAGGTGAATATAAACGGTGGGCGCCTGCCCGAGCCGGAGGCGAATGGAAGGCGCTACCTGAAATTCCCCCTCGGCACTTTCGAGGATGCATCCTGGGATTGATTTTCGACGGGGTGTTTTTCGGAAGGTTCATCCTTATATTCGATGCTTGGATGTCAGCGCGGTCTCTTTCGCATCTGCGGAAAAACCTGTATGAGCGCGACGATCGAAGCTTGTGCGGTGCGCAACTCTTACGCGCCCGGCCCCCCAAAGAGTGACCATGAAACTCCGAAATATCGCGATCATCGCCCATGTCGACCATGGGAAAACCACACTTGTCGACGCGCTTTTGAAGCAGTCGGGCTCCGTCCGCGACAACCAGCGCGTGGACGAGCGCGTGATGGATTCCAGCGATCTTGAGCGTGAACGCGGCATCACCATCCTGGCCAAGGCCACGTCCGTGGTCTGGAAGGACGTGCGCATCAACATCGTAGACACCCCTGGCCACGCCGATTTCGGCGGTGAGGTGGAGCGTATTCTCAACATGGTGGACGGCGCCGTGTTGCTCGTTGACGCGGCCGAGGGGCCGATGCCGCAGACCAAATTCGTTGTCGGCAAGGCACTGAAGGTGGGATTGAAGCCCATCGTCGCGGTCAACAAGATCGATCGTACGGATGCCCGCGCCGACGAAGTGATCAACGAGGTGTTCGATCTCTTCGCCGCGCTCGACGCGACAGACGAGCAACTCGACTTTCCGATTCTATACGGTTCGGGTCGTGATGGATGGATGAATTATGACCCCGCCGGCCCGCAGGACGAGGGGCTCGCACCGCTGTTCGATCTGGTGCTTTCCCATGTGCCGGAGCCGGCCGTGGAGGAGGGGCCATTTCGCATGATCGGCACCATTCTGGAAGCCGATCCCTTTCTTGGCCGCATCATCACCGGTCGGATCGCTTCAGGCACGGTCAAGCCGAACCAACCGGTCAAGGTGCTGGCGCGGGATGGCACCGTTCTGGAGCAGGGTCGCAGCTCGAAGGTCCTTGCTTTCCGAGGCCTCCAGCGCCAGCCCGTCGATGGTGCGAGAGCCGGAGACATCGTGGCGATTTCAGGGCTGTCGAAGGGCACGGTGGCCGACACGTTTTGCGATCCCTCCGTCAGCGAGGCGATGGAAGCCCAGCCGATCGACCCGCCGACCGTGACCATGAGCTTTCTCGTCAACGATTCGCCTTTGGCCGGCACTGAGGGCGACAAGGTGACAAGCCGCGTCATCCGCGATCGGCTTCTGCGCGAGGCGGAAGGCAATGTGGCGCTCAAAATCGAGGAATCGGCCGACAAGGACTCGTTCTTTGTTTCCGGCCGAGGCGAATTGCAGCTTGCCGTATTGATCGAGACGATGCGCCGCGAGGGTTTTGAGCTTGCCGTATCGCGCCCGCGCGTCGTGATGAAGAAGAACGATAGCGGCGAGCTGTTGGAGCCCATCGAGGAAGTCGTGGTCGACGTGGACGAGGAACACGCCGGCACCGTCGTGCAGAAGATGTCGGAACGCAAGGCCGAGATGGTGGAGCTTCGCCCCTCCGGCGGCAACCGCCAGCGGCTCGTTTTCCATGCTCCGACGCGGGGACTGATCGGTTATCAGTCCGAACTGCTGACCGATACGCGTGGTACGGCGGTGATGAACCGGCTTTTCCATGAGTATCAGCCTTATCGCGGCGAGATCGGTGGTCGCGTCAATGGAGTGCTGATCGCAAACGAGCCCGGTGAATCCGTGGCGTATGCACTTTGGAACCTGGAGGATCGCGGCCCGATGGTCATCGACCCGGGGGTGAAAGTCTATCAGGGCATGATCGTCGGCATCCACTCCCGGGACAACGATCTGGAAGTGAACGTGCTGAAGGGCAAGAAGCTCTCAAACGTTCGCGCCGCGGGAAAGGACGAAGCGGTGAAGCTTACTCCGCCGATCCGTATGACCCTGGAGCGGGCGCTGGCCTGGATTCAAGATGATGAGCTGGTGGAGGTGACGCCAAAGTCCATTCGCCTGCGTAAGCTCTATCTTGATCCACACGAGCGCAAGCGCTTCGAAAAAAAGCGACTTGCCGGGGCGGCGTAACACGCCCCGTTACTCCTCTCGCTTGCGTCAGGACATGCTGACCGGCATGTGACCTCTTTGCGTCTTCTTGCGTTTGTCTTGGAACGTCTGTGCACATCTTGCGTTATCACCGCGATGTGAAACGGAGAATTCCGATGGTGGACCGAGACAACAATCGCACGACCGACCCGCAGGATGCCTATCGCGATCCGGCCAGGGATGGGCGGACCCCGCCCCCGGCAGCCAATCAGACCGTCGTTCGTTCGAGCGGTACCAGCACCTTCGTGGTGGTGGCAGTGCTCGCTGCGGTCTTGATCGTTCTGTTCCTGGCGTTCGGCAACAATGCTTTCTTCGGAAGCTCCGACACCGATATCGTACCGGAGGGCGGTGATACGACGATAATTCCCGAAGGCGACGAAACGATTATAAACCCCGCACCCGATGCGGCCGGCGAGGCACCCGCCGAGACCGAGCCCGCAGCCCCTGAAGGTGGAGGTGCAACCGACACCGCACCTGCCGCACCGGAAGGTGGCGCAGCAGCGCCAGAAGGTGGTGACGCAACGGCACCGGCGCCGGACACCGAAGCTCCGGCCGCGCAGTGATCGTTTCGGACAGTGACCGCGGGTCTATCCGCGGTCACTTCCGTTTCCAGCATTACGAATGAATGGGTTTGTCGTAGGCAGCGAGCGCCGCCTCCTTTACGGCCTCCGACATGGTCGGATGCGCATGACAGGTCCGGGCGAGATCTTCGGCCGCGCCGCCAAACTCCATCAGCACCGCCGCTTCATGGATCATCTCGCCGGCGCCAAACCCAAGGATATGGGCGCCCAGCACGCGGTCCGTCTTCTTGTCAGCGAGGATCTTCACAAAACCATCCGTGTGCAGCATGGAACGCGCACGGCCATTGGCGCTGAAGGGAAACTTTCCGACATTAAATTCGACGCCAGCCTTCTTCAGTTCGTCTTCGGTGCGGCCCACGGACGCGATTTCGGGGCTGGTGTAGACCACGCTCGGAATGACCTCGTAATTCACGTGACCGGCCTGTCCGGCGATGATCTCGGCAACTGCGACGCCCTCTTCTTCAGCCTTGTGGGCGAGCATCGGGCCGGCGATCACATCGCCGATCGCATAGATTCCTTCGACATTGGTCCTCAGATGGGCGTCCGTTCTGACACGGCCGCGCTCGTCCGTCGCAATGCCCGCCTCCTCGAGGCCGAGCCCCTCCGTCATCGGCTTGCGTCCGGTGGCAACCAGCACGACATCGGCTTCAACGGTTTCCGCTTCGCCGCCCTTGGCCGGCTCGAAGGTGATCCTGGCACCGTTCTTCGCCTCTGATACGTCCGTCACTTTCGCGCCGAGCTTGAAGGTGAAACCCTGCTTTGAAAGAAGGCGCTGAAACTGTTTGGCGAGTTCGCCGTCCATGCCGCCAAGGATTGTGTCGAGATACTCGACCACGGTCACTTTCGCGCCAAGCCGGGACCAGACGGAGCCGAGCTCCAGCCCGATGACCCCGCCTCCGACGACCACCATCGTTTCCGGTACTTGACCGAATTCGAGAGCCCCGGTCGATGAGACGATCACCTTCTCATCGAACGCCACCTCCACGCCTGGAATGCCGGCGACGTCCGAGCCGGTGGCGATGACGATGTTCTTCGTCTCGACAGTCTGTTCCTTACCGTCCTCACCGGTGACAATCACCTTTCCGGCACCGGCGATTCTTCCCGTACCACGGAAGCTGTCGATCTTGTTCTTCTTGAACAGGAAATCGAGGCCCTTGACGTTCTGCTCGACAGTCCTGTCCTTGTGGGCGAGCATCTTTTTCAGGTCGACCTTGGGTTCGCCCACATCAATACCGAGGTTGGCGAAGGAGTGCTTCGCCTCCGCCAGCATCTCCGTGGCGTGCAGCAACGCCTTGGAGGGGATGCAGCCGACATTGACGCAGGTGCCCCCATGTCCCGGCCGCTTCTCCACAACCGCGGTCTTAAGCCCCAGTTGGGCGGCCTTGATCGCACAGACATAGCCACCGGGGCCGGTTCCGATCACGACGACATCATAGGTGTCGGACATGGAAGTCCCTCACTTTGTTTGCAGGAAAGGGGGAGAGGCTCAGAGGTCCAGGACCAGGCGTTCAGGATCTTCCAGCACCTCTTTCACGCGGACCAGGAAGGTGACGGCTTCCTTGCCGTCGACGATGCGATGATCGTAGGAAAGGGCGAGATACATCATCGGACGGATGACGACCTGCCCGCCGACGACCATCGGCCGCTCCTGGATCTTGTGCATGCCAAGAATGCCGGATTGGGGCGCATTGAGGATCGGCGTCGACATCAGCGAGCCATAGACGCCGCCATTGGATATCGTGAAGGTGCCGCCCTGCATGTCGGCCATCGACAGCTTGCCGTCGCGGGCTTCCAGGCCCAGCCGGCCGATCTCCTTCTCGATCTCGGCGATGCTCATATGGTCTGCGTCGCGCACCACGGGCACGACGAGCCCACGATCCGTGCCGACCGCCACGCCGATATGGCAGTAGTTCTTGTAGATGATGTCCGTGCCGTCGATCTCGGCATTGACCGCCGGGATCTCCTTCAGTGCATGGCAGATCGCCTTCGTGAAGAAGCCCATGAAGCCAAGTTTAACGCTATGCTTCTTCTCGAACAGCTCCTTGTACTTCTTGCGCAGGTCCATGACCGCCGTCATGTCCACCTCGTTGAAGGTGGTCAGCATTGCGGCCGTGTTCTGTGCATCCTTGAGGCGCCGTGCGATGGTCTGGCGCAGGCGTGTCATCTTCACGCGCTCTTCGCGTTCCTCGTCACCCACCCGTGACGGCGCGCGGGCTGCTTTCGGCGCTTCGGCGGGCCGGTCGGCCGCGCCGTGCTCGCCTCGTTCGATCGCCGCCAGCACATCGCCCTTCAACACCTGTCCGCCCCTGCCCGAGCCGGAGACATCCGATGCTTTCAGCCCCTGCTCCTTCATCATTTTGGCAGCGGAGGGTGCGGGCGGCCTTTCGCCGCGTTCCTCGATTTCAGGTTCGCCGCCAATATTCGCCGTCTTGGCCTCGGCTTCCCGCGTCGTGGACGCACCGGAGCTTCCTGCCGCCTGTGCAACGGCTTCCGATCCGGTTGCGCCTTCTTCGATCCGCGCCAGCAGGGCGCCGACCTTCACTTCGTCTCCGCTCGATACGGCCAACTCGCGAATGATCCCCGCCACCGGCGCCATGACTTCCTGGGCAGCCTTGTCGGTCTCCAGCTCCAGAATGGCCTCGTCGGCGGTCACTGTGTCGCCGACATTCTTGTAGATTTCGCCGACCTGGGCCTCGGTTACGGATTCACCGGCCGAGGGTACATTGACGTCCACCAGCTTGCCGCTCGTTGCCGCGGGAGCCTCAGTCTTCTCAGCCTTCGGAGCTTCCTTCCCGGAGGGCTTTGCGGCCTTCGCGTCGGCCTTGCCGATTGTACCGAGCAAGGCGCCGACCTCCACCGTCTCGCCTTCCTTGGCGGAAATCTCCTGCAAACTTCCGGCTGCAGGCGCGGGCACCTCGACAGTCACCTTGTCGGTCTCGAGCTCGACGATCGGCTCATCAGCCGCAATCGTCTCGCCCACCTCCTTGAACCAGCGGCCGATGGTCGCCTCGGTTACGGATTCGCCCAGTGTGGGAACGCGGATTTCGGTGGCCATTTTTCAGCTTTCGTAGGTTCTGTTCGATCGTCAGTTAGCTGCCTAGCGCGTCTTCGAGGAAGGCGGCGAGCTGTTCCAGATGTTTCGACATCATGCCCGTAGCGGGCGATGCGGCGGCGGGACGTCCGGTATAACGCGCGCGCTTGTGCTTTGCGTCGATGTGCTGCAAGACCCATTCCAGATAGGGGTCGATGAAAGACCAGGCCCCCATGTTCTTGGGCTCTTCCTGACACCACACCATTTCCGCGTTCTTGAAGCGCGACAATTCGTTGATCAGCGCCTTGGCCGGGAACGGATAAAGCTGCTCGATGCGCAGCAGATAGATGTCGTCGATGCCGCGCTTTTCACGCTCCTCGTAAAGGTCGTAATAGACCTTGCCTGTGCACAGCACCACGCGGCGGATCTTGGAATCCTTGACCAGCTTGATCTGCTGGCCCTTCAGGTACTCCGCATCGTCCCAAAGCAGCCGGTGGAAGGAGCTTTCGCCGGACATTTCCGCAAGCGTGGATACTGCCCGTTTGTGGCGCAGAAGCGATTTCGGCGTCATCAGGATCAGCGGCTTGCGGAAGTCGCGCTTTAGCTGCCTCCGCAGAATGTGGAAGTAGTTGGCAGGCGTGGTGCAATTGGCAACTTGCATGTTGTCCTCAGCGCACATCTGCAGAAAGCGCTCGAGCCGGGCGGAGGAGTGCTCCGGCCCTTGGCCTTCATAGCCATGGGGCAGCAGGCAGACAAGGCCGGACATTCGCAGCCATTTGCGCTCGCCAGACGAGATGAATTGGTCGAACAGAACTTGCGCACCATTGGCAAAGTCGCCGAACTGGGCTTCCCAGAGCGTCAGCGCGCGCGGCTCGGCCAGCGAGAAGCCGTATTCGAATCCTAGCACCGCCTCTTCCGAGAGCATCGAATTGATGACCTCGTAATAGGATTGCTGCGGCCCCAGATGGTTGAGCGGGATGTAACGGTTCTCGTCCCTCTGGTCATAGAGCACCGAGTGGCGCTGGGAGAAGGTGCCGCGTTCGGAATCCTGGCCGGACAGGCGCACCGGATTGCCTTCGAGCAGGATGGAGCCGAAGGCAAGCGCTTCCGCCGTCGCCCAGTCGAGCCCTTCGCCCGACTCGATCATCTTCTTGCGATTGTCGAGGAACCGGCGAACAGTGCGGTGCACCTCGAAATCCTCGGGCACTTCGCTAAGCTTCTTGCCGATGTCCTTCAGCGTCTTGACAGGCACTGCGGTCTTGCCGCGGCGCTGTTCATCTTCATGGTCGGCTTTTCTCAGGCCCGACCATGCGCCGTCCAGCCAGTCGGCCTTGTTGGGCTTGTAGGTTTCGCCGGCCTCGAACTCGGCTTCCAGATGGGTGCGCCAGCCGGCAAAGTGGGCGATCGCGTAGGACCCGCCGACCCCCACCAGAATGCCGCACATGCCGCCGACCAGCGCGAGGGTGACGGCCTCCACGAGAAACTGCG
>JAJUHJ010000016.1 GCA_029279965.1 Phyllobacteriaceae bacterium | reverse complement strand
GCCATTCTGAGTGCCACGGTGGTTTTGCCGGTGCCGGGATTGCCGGTGAAGCTCATGTGCAATGTCGGCGTCTCATGGAGGAGCCCCATGCTGCGGCGAGCACGTTCGACAAGCAGCAGCGCCGCGATTTCGCGGATGCGCCTTTTGACCGGTGCAAGGCCGACCAGATCGCGGTCAAGATCGGCCAGAACATCCTTGATACCCGAGGACTCGAACTCCGCATTGAGATCGACCCCGGCAGGGACGTTCTGGACTGCATCCTCGATTGCTGCTGCCGACATGGGAAGCTCCTGTGCCTGAATTTTTGGCGGATACGCTTTAACTGTACCGGCTCCCCGCCGGGAGGTTCGTCGCATATGGTTTCGTCGAATAGCGGAGCATTCGGCCGCCGGTCTCCTCGCGCTCCAGCCGGTAGCCCGGCTCCTCGGCCGGGCGATTGACGATGAAGGAGAGCTTCACCGACTCCCAGCCGTGGGATGCGTCGAAGGCGACGACGCGGATGTAGCGGTCGCCATAGACCTTGCGGCACTCGTTGAGCTCCATGAGAAGCGCGGCCGCGTCGGGATTGTCGAACATGGGATGGCCCCACATGTCCCAGTAGGTGTTGCGCGGATGCGGGTCGTCCGTGAACTCCAGGCTGACCGCCCAGCCATTATCTATGCAATACTGCACCTGCGCGTGGATCTGGCCGTCATCAAGGTCCGGCAGGAACGAAAAGGCGCCTTGTGTGATGCGCATGGCATTGTCTCCTTATGCGGCTTCCGTCGCCAGCGGGACGAAGTCCGGCGAGTCGGTCGAAGCGTAGTTGAACGTGACGTCTTTCCAGGTCTCAAGGGCCTGTCGGAGCGGCAGGCAGTGGCGCGCCGCCGCCTCCAGGATCTCTGGCCCCTCATGAAGAAAATCACGGCCCTCGTTCCGGGCGAGCACCATTGCTTCCAGAGCCACTCGGTTGGCGGTCGCACCAGCGGCGATGCCCATTGGATGCCCGATCGTGCCGCCGCCGAATTGAAGCACGACATCCTCGCCGAGAAGGTGGAGGAGCTGGTGCATCTGGCCAGCATGAATGCCGCCGGAGGCGACCGGCATCAACCTGTTGAGCGATGCCCAGTTCTGGTCGAAGAAGATCCCGTTTTCGAGCCGCATCGGATTGAATTCCTCGCGGCAGACATCGTAGTAACCGCGCGTCGTTGCGGGATCTCCCTCCAGCTTGCCGACGACGGTTCCGGCATGAATATGATCGACGCCCGCAAGCCGCATCCATTTGGCGATGACGCGAAAGGAGACGCCGTGGCTCTTCTGGCGGGTGTAGGTGGAGTGGCCGGCACGGTGCAGATGCAGGATCATGTCATTTCTGCGCGCCCACTTGGCCATCGACTGAATGGCGGTGTAGCCGATCACCAGATCGATCATCACCACCACGGAACCCAGTTCCTTGGCGAACTCCGCGCGCTCGTACATGTCCTCCATCGTGGCGGCGGTGACGTTGAGGTAGGTCCCCTTCACCTCACCGGTCTCGGCCTGCGCCTTGTTCACCGCCTCCATGCAGTAGAGGAAACGATCGCGCCAGTGCATGAACGGCTGGGAGTTGATGTTCTCGTCGTCCTTGGTGAAGTCGAGCCCGCCTTTCAGCGCCTCATAGACGACGCGGCCGTAATTGCGCCCGGAAAGCCCGAGCTTTGGCTTCACAGTGGCGCCCAGAAGCGGCCGGCCGAACTTGTCCAGACGTTCGCGTTCCACCACGATGCCGGTTGCCGGTCCCTGGAAGGTCTTCACATAGGCGACCGGCAGGCGCATATCCTCGAGGCGCAATGCCTTCAGCGGCTTGAAACCGAAGACGTTGCCGATGATTGAGGCCGTCAGGTTGGCGATCGAGCCCGGCTCGAACAGGTCGAGATCGTAGGCGATATAGGCAAAATACTGTCCCGGCGTGTTGGGGACAGGATCGACGCGGTAGGCCTTGCCGCGATATTTCTCGCAGGCGGTCAGCCGGTCGGTCCACACCACGGTCCAGGTGGCGGTGGAGGATTCGCCAGCAACGGCCGCCGCCGCCTCCACTGGGTCGACACCGTCCTGAGGCGTAATCCGGAAGAGCGCGATGATGTCCGTGTCCTTGGGCTCGTAGTCGGGTTCCCAATAGCCCATCTTCCGGTATTCCATGACGCCGGCCTTGTAGCGGTCGGCTCCCGTGACGGTCAGTTTGTCAGCCATGGCCATGGCACTGGTCCTTTCTCAGAAATTGCAGTCGCTGGGGGCGTGTTGGATTTCTTTGGATTGGCAGAGGCCACGCGCCCCCTCTCTTGCGATTTCCAACACTTAGCCTCCAGCTAAGATGTTGAAATCGCTTTCTCCCCCGCCCAGGGGGAGACATGCCGGCATCGCTGCTTCCGCCAATCGTCCGCGTTGCTGGTTTGAGGAGGTCTTTGCGCAGGCGGCTATCTCCCCCCCGGGCGGGGGAGAAAGCAAATTCTTGGGTTTGGCGAAGCCAAACCCTTGGAATTTGCAAGAGAGGGGGTCGGCAACATGACAATCCCTTTTGTTCATCCGTCCTCAAGCCGCCTTGGCGGTCGCAATTTGCGGATCGAGCTGGCCGGCGGCGTAGCGCTTCGCCATTTCGTCCAGTGGGATCACCTTGATCTTCGAAGCGTTGCCGGCCGTGCCGAAGCGCTCGAAGCGATCACGGCAGAGGTCGCGCAGCGCGTCCATCGCGGGTTTCATGAACTTGCGGGGATCAAATTCGGCCGGGTTCTCCATCGCGATGCGGCGGAACTGGCCGGTCATCGCCATGCGGCAGTCGGTGTCGATGTTCACCTTGCGCACGCCGTGGCGGATGCCGCGCTCGATCTCTCCCACCGGCACACCGTAGGTCTGGGCCATCTGGCCGCCATGGCGGTTGATCACGTCCTGCAGTTCCTGCGGCACGGAGGAGGAGCCGTGCATGACCAGATGTGTGTTCGGCAGCTTCTGGTTGATCGCTTCGATCACATGCATGGCGAGGATATCGCCGTCCGGCTGTCGCGTGAATTTGTAGGCGCCGTGCGAGGTGCCGCAGGCAATCGCCAGCGCATCCACCTTCGTACGCGCCACGAAATCGACCGCCTGGTCGGGATCAGTGAGCAGCTGGTCGTGGGAGAGTTTGCCTTCGGCACCATGCCCATCTTCGGCTTCGCTTTCGCCGGACTCCAGCGAGCCAAGCACGCCCAGCTCGCCTTCGACCGAGGCGCCGACCCAGTGTGCCATGCGCGCCACGCGCTCCGTAATCGCGACATTATAGTCGTAGCTCGCGGGTGTCTTGGCATCGGCCAGCAGCGATCCGTCCATCATCACCGAGGTGAAGCCGTGCCGGAGGGCGGAGAGGCAGGTGGCCTCGTCGTTGCCGTGGTCCTGATGGAGGCAGATGGGGATCGCCGGGTACATCTCGGCAAGCGCATCGATCATCCTGGAAAGCATGATGTCGCCGGCGTAGGCGCGTGCTCCGCGCGAGGCCTGCACGATGACCGGCGCGTCGCAGGCTTTGGCTGCTTCCATGATGGCAAGGCCCTGTTCCATATTGTTGATGTTGAATGCCGGCACGCCGTAGCCACGTTCAGCGGCATGATCGAGCAACTGTCTCAAGGTAACCTTGGCCACGGTCGGGTTCCTCCTTTGTCTCCACTGGCTTGCGGACCATCATCTCTTCATGACAGGCGCTGCTGACGGTCGATCAATTGCAGGATGAAGGGTGTAAGGATGAGTTGCATGGCAAGATCCAGTTTGTTGCCGGGCACGACGATGGAGTTCGCCCGTGACATGAACGAATCGTGGATCATTGACAGGAGGTACGGAAAATCGATCCCGCGCGGATTGCGGAAGCGGATGACCAGCATCGATTCGTCAGGCGTCGGGATCCAGCGGGCGATGAAGGGATTTGACGTGTCTACGATGGGCACGCGTTGGAAATTGATGTCGGTTTCGGTGAACTGCGGGGTGATGTACCGGACGT
The DNA here is from genome assembly GCA_029279965.1 of Phyllobacteriaceae bacterium. Classification (GTDB taxonomy): domain Bacteria; phylum Pseudomonadota; class Alphaproteobacteria; order Rhizobiales; family Rhizobiaceae; genus Chelativorans. The sequence continues at coordinate 34,171 of JAJUHJ010000016.1, read as the reverse complement.
AATCCGGCATGCGCCTTAAGATCAGATCCATCACCGCTTCGGTAGAGTAGCCGCGTGTTTCCCGGTCCCGATGGATCTTTTGGATCCATTCGAGATTGATCACCGGCACCACTCCGATTTTCAGGTCGCAGTGCCTGGCAAGGTTGAGATTCTCAGTAACGACGCACCCATGCAGGCCCTCATAAAAGAGGAGTTGGCTTGGCGGAAACTCGCGCCATTCAGTGAAGGTGCCGGGTTGCGTTCCATGAATTTCGGCTTCCTTCTCATCATGGACATAGGTTCGCGTCCGTCCGGTGCCCTTGCGGCCGTACTCCTCGAAGACGGCTTCGAGCAGCTCCAGTTCGTTGGCCTCCACGTTGAAATGCGTGAAGTTGGGATTGCCGTTCCGGGCCTCCTCCTCGACCTTCCGCTTCATCGCCTCGCGGTCGTAACGGTGGAAGGCATCACCCTCGATGAAAGCGGCCTCGATCTTCTCGCGGCGGAAGATCTGCTCGAAGGTGTTCTTGACCGATGTGGTGCCGGCTCCCGAGGAACCGGTGATGGAGATGATGGGATGTCGTGCGGACATGGCGGGACCTCACGCGCGCAACAGACCGCGACGGCCGAACAGCGGCGCGCGCTCGGCAATCATGGCCGGCTCGATCTGATAGCGAGCCACTCGTGCCACCTCGTCAGCGGCGCCGAAGACCAATGGCACGCGCTGGTGCAAGCTGTCGGGCGTCAGATCAAGGATGCGGTTCACGACATTTGTCGCGACACCGCCAGCCTGCTCTATCAGGAAGGCTATGGGGCTGGCCTCATACACGAGGCGCAAGCGGCCATTGCGGTAGCCCTTCCGGTTGTCGCCAGGGTAAAGATAGATCCCGCCCCGCATGAGAATGCGGTAGCATTCCGCCACCAGCGAGGCGTTCCAGCGCATGTTGAAATCCCTCTCGCGTGGCCCCTCGCTGCCCTTGAGACAGTCATCGACGTACAGCCGCACGCCTTCATCCCAATGACGATAGTTCGAGACGTTGATTGCGAACTCGCGGATCTGAGCGGGGATTGCCGGGCGATCGTAAGCCTCAACGAACGTGCGGTGCTGTGCTGAGTGCACGAAGATGTGCGTGCCGGCGCCAAGCGTCAGCACCATTGCGAGTTGCGGGCCGTAGATGAAAAAGCCGGCCGCAAGCTGGTTTCGGCCTGGTTGGAAAAAAGAGGCGGCCGGGTTTTGCCCCGGCGCGCCAGTCGACGGGAGGACGGAGAAGATGGTGCCGATTGGAATGTTCGTATCGATATTCGATGAGCCGTCGACGGGATCGATTGCGACAGCAACGGGCGCGTGCCCGTCCAGCAGGAGAGCGTCCTTCTGCTCCTCGGAGGCATAGACCGCAACCGGCGCATTGCGGCATGCCTCCAGAAAAATCCGGTCCGCATGCACATCCAGCCCTTTTTGGTCGTCGCCTTCGCCGTGAGAGCCGTGCTTCGCACGGAAGCCGGCTGCCAATGGCTCCTGGCCGATGGTATGGCGGAGCTGGACTGCTGCCGCTGCGAGACGCCGAATGACCGTTGCAACGGCCGTTTGGGGGCCGGTGCCCTGAGAGGTACAGCAAGCCAGGAATGCATCGAACGTGGCAGTCACGCTGTCCTCCCTCTTACAGCATCGGCCCCCGAAAACCGGAATCGGTTTTGGAAAGAACGATGCGTGAATTCAGGCGCTTGCGGCGTCTTTGTGCGTCCGAAGGCGCCTGGCGCTGTGGAACTCATCGCTAGTAGATGCAGAAAAACAGGCTTCGGTTATTAAGTACACTTTAATTGCTTTACTGAACGGATAAAAATAATTTAATATGAGCTATGTGGAACTTGACGCTCCGGCAATTGCGGACCTTGCAGGCAATTGCCGCTCATGGAAAAATTGTAAGCGCTGCCAAAGCGTTAGGGCTTACAGCGCCGGCCGTCACCATTCAGCTTCGCCAGCTTGAGGAGGAACTCGGCCTTGAGTTGTTCGACCGCACGGCGGAGGGGATGCGTCCCACTGCCGCAGGCATGGTGGCGACTGGTACGGCGCAAGCCATCGATGAGCGGCTGCGTCAGATGCGCGACGAGATAGATGCAATCAAGGGATTGCGGGCCGGCAGCCTTCGACTTGGTGTCATCTCCACAGCGAAGTATTTCGCGCCGCGCCTGATGGCTGCATTCATGAAAGAGCTTCCCAAGGTCGAAATGCTGCTGTCAGTGGGCAACCGCGCGGAGACGATCGCCAACCTGAAAAGCCACGCGGTCGACATGGCTCTGATGGGCCGCCCGCCAAAGGACGTATCGGTTACGGCGACACCGTTCGGCGATCATCCGCTGGTGATTGTCGCGCCGCCCGATCACCCCCTGGCCACCGTCCATGGCATTTCAAAGGAAAGGATTGCGCAGGAAAATTTTCTTGTCCGCGAGCATGGCTCCGGCACGCGTTTTTCACTGGAGATCTTCTTCAGCGACATACCGGGGCGCATCGACGATCTCGGGCTTGAAATGGATTCCAACGAGACAATCAAGCAGGCGGTTATGGCGGGGCTCGGCATCGCCTTTATCTCCGCGCACACCATTGAGGCGGAGGTCGAGGCGGGGCGGCTGATTATTCTCGACGTGGTCGGGCTGCCGATCCTGCGCCAGTGGTACGCCGTCATGCGTGCGGACCGCGCCATGTCGCCGGCGATGGAAGCCTTCCATGAGTTCCTGAAGAGAAAAGGGGCGGCGCATCTGCCTTTGCCCCACACCTTTCGTCCCCGGCAGGCTTCCTCAGCCGCCACCTGAGGGCTGCAGAACCGCCAACACCGTGTTGGCGAGTTGATAGAGCCTGCTTTCGATCACAGCCGGCACCTCACAGACGTAAGTCAGGGATTCGGCGCGTTCCTGAAAAACGCGTGTCTGGAATTCGAGCTCCTGCACGCGACGTGCCACCTCGTCGGGGTCCGAATCCGGGTTACGGCGCAAGGTATCGACCGCCGCCGTCTCCTGACGTAGCGCATCGGCCATCGCCACCTGACCACGCGTATAGCGTTCGATGCCGTCCATCACGTCGGCGCGTTCCCTATCCATATGATCGAACAGGCCCTGAACGAGCATCAACAGGTGCTCTTTCTGCGCTTCACCGGAAAGGCCGGCGGCAAAATCGCGGATCCGCTGCTGCGCCTCCTCCAAAGGCACGCGCCGCGCTGCCACTTCCGTTACCAATGCGGACACCTCCGGATTGTCTTGCCAGTTCTCGGCAGATGACGGCAATTCCGGACCATTCCAGATTTGCGGCAGCGACAAATGCGGCACTTTGCGCTGAATGCATGGCCAAAATTGCTCGTCGCTCTCCTGGGCGGCGAGAGGAGGGATTGTCAGCATCGTCGATAGGCCAGCAACGGCCAGACACTTGGAAAGGCTGCTCCATCGCATCAGGCGTTTCCTCCCATTTCCTGTTTCCTGGTCATAAGGCCGCGCGAAGGGTCGTAGGCGACGATGGCGCCGACGAGGAAGACCGCGGTGAAGCCTAACACCACCGCCAGCGAGGTCCACTCAACCTGCCCGTAAAAGGCAAAGCGAATGAGTTCCACCACATAGGTGAAGGGATTGGCGCGGCATATCGTGTAAAGGAGCGGGCTCGCCTCCTGTATGCGCCAGAGCGGGTAAAGCGCAGAGGAGGCAAAATACATGGGAAAGATGACGAAGTTCATGATCCCCGAGAAATTTTCGAGTTGCTTGATGAGAGAAGACAGCAACATGCCCAGCGACCCGAGCATGAGGCCTGAAAGGAAGAGTGCCGGCAGCACGAAAAGATAGCCGAGCGGCGGCGGCTTAACTCCCCAGAACCAGGCGATCGCCAGAAAGACATAGACCTGCGCAATCGAAACGGTCACGCCGGCAAGCAGCTTTGAGACAAGCAGAAACCAGCGCGGAAAAGGGCTCACCAGCAGCGTGCGCATGTTGCCCATTTCCCGGTCATAGACCATGGAAAGCGACGATTGCATGCCGCTGAAGAGAAGGATCATGCCGGCAAGACCCGGCGTGATATAGACCTCGTAAAGAATGTAGGTCTTGTACGGCGGGACGATCGAGACGCCGAGCACCTGCCGGAATCCGGCTGCGAAGATGAACAGCCAGACCAGCGGCCGCACAAGAGAGGCGATGAATCGCTCCCGTTGGTGCAGAAAGCGCAATCCCTCGCGCGCGAGAATGCCTCGCAGGCAGATGAGATAGTTGCGCAGACCATAAGGCCGGGAGTGCAGCGGAGGCGGCGGTGCCACAGTTGCTTTGTGCGCACTTCGCGAGCTCATAGCGAACCTTCCTCGGCCGGTACGGCGGGTCTGCAAAGCTGCGAGAAGGCTGCTGCGATATCGGATGTGCCGGTTGCCGTCAGCACATCCGGCACTTGTCCGCTGGCGGTGACCCTGCCTTGATTGAGGACGACCACATCGTCCTCCCGCTGGACTTCGTCAATCAGGTGGGTGGCCCACAGCACGCTGATGCCTTCCGTACTCACCAGCTCGCGAATGAAGGCGAGGATGGAAGCGCGCGACTGAACGTCGAGCCCTACGGTCGCCTCGTCGAGGAGCAGCAATCTCGGCTGGTGGAGCAGCGCACGGGCGATCTCCACCCGCCGCATCTGGCCGCCGGAGAGCCTGCGCACCTTGTCGTGCAGGCGCCCGCCCATTTCGACCGTCTCGAGGACACTTTGGATCCGGCGGCGGGCATCGGCCGCGCCGATGCCATGCAGGGAAGCATGATAGGCAAGGTTCTGGCGCACGCTGAGATCAAGGTCCAGCGTGCGCGCCTGAAAGACTATGCCGAGGCGTCGCAGCGCCTCCCGCGGTGCACGGTCTATAGCGTGACCGAATATTCGGATCGATCCCTTTTGAGTGGCGTAAAGGCGGCTGATCAAGGAGAAGAGGGTGGTTTTTCCCGCGCCGTTGAGGCCCAGAAGCACAGTAAAACAGGCAGGAGGGATGGAGAAGGTGACATCATCGAGAGCCTTCTTGCGGCCATAGGCATGGCTTACCGCGTCCACTTCCAACGCCGCGGCGGCATCCGGCCGCTTCTGCACCTCGGCGTGACGCACCTTCTCCTCCATTGTTCAGCAATCGTGTCCGGCAATAGAGCGCCGGGCGCCATATTGGATGCACATCCGGCGCTCTATTTCATGATGCAACATGCTCAGGGCTGGCTGATGATGATCGTGCCCTGCATGCCCCTGTCCTCAAGGTCTGCCACCGACCAGCTGTGAAAGCCGGGACGAGCCGCCACGAACTGCACCTGAATCGTGCCATGCGCATCGAATTCGAGCCACGCCGGAGCACCATTCATATGCACTTCGAGATCGTTTATGACGATCTGATTCATCCAGACATTGCGGAACAGGTCCGTAAAGAACTTGTATTCCAGATTGCCCTGGGACGTGATTTCCCAAATATAAGGCTGTCCGGCGACGAGCTCGAAATTCTGCTGGTTGACCGCGAAGTCGTCGCCCTCGGCGCCGAGAATTAGCTCCGGTAGTTCCTTGCTGGACAGCGTAACCCCATTGTCGTCGTCATCATCATCGTCATCCTGTGCCCACACATGGGTGTGCGGCACAGCGGCAAGGCCCATCGCAAGGAGCAGCGCCATAAATCCCTTCATAATTCCCTCCGCTTTGTTCATGCTCAATTTGGCGAAACGACCACGCCCCAGGGCTGCTGGCCTACCGTTACCGACTGGATGGGTTCGTCCGTCTCCACGTCGATGAAGGTTACGTCGTTCGAGATGCCGTTGGTGCTGATGATGGTCTTCTGGTCCGGTGTGAAGGCGAGCTGCCAGACGCGCTGGCCGACCAGCACGTATTTTTCCACCTCATAAGTTTCGGTGTTGACCACCGCCACGCGGTTTGCCGGACCCAGCGCCACATAGGCTTTGGTCCCGTCATCCGTAATGCGCACGCCCACCGGCTGGATGGTTTCCGGTCTCAGGCCCGGTATCTCGAACGTGATCTTGTGCGTGATCTCGCGCGTCTCATTGTCGATCACCGACACCGTTCCGCCGATCTCGGCACTGACCCAGACTTCCGATCCATCCGGCATGAACTCGGCAAAGCGCGGCCGTGAATCCACCAGAACGTTGTGCGTGATCTGGTGCGTCTCGGTGTCGATAAAATGGGCCATATTCGTCGTTTCCGACGTGTTGACCAGCGTCGAGCCATCGGGGCTTATGCCCATTCCCTCCGGCTCCACGCCAACGGGAATTTCCGTCACCACGCTCCTGTTCTCGATGTCTATGACGGTGACCAGATTGTCGTCCTCATTGGCCACATAAAGTGTCTTTCCGTCGGGCGACAGGACGAACAGTTCCGGGTCGGGACCAGAAGGAAGGTTTCCGAGGATCGAATAATCGGACGTGTCGATGACCTCCACCGTGTCGTCGTCGCTGGCACACAGATAGATGAACTTGCCGTCGTGAGAGACGGTTATTCCACGCGGGCGCTGGCCGACCTCGATGGTGTCGACCACCTCCATCGTCTCCGTGTCGATGACGGTGACGGAGTTCCCCCGTTCATTCGATACATAGGCCATATAGGCTGAGGCCGGGCTGGACATGATCGCGGCGATCGTTGCGCCCGCAAGCACGGACAAAGGTTTTCGCATTCGAGCTCCTCCCACTCCTTGATAAACCTAGTTGAGAACACATTGCGTTTCGGGCTCGTCAACGCCGAGCGTATCGAGTTCCGAGACCTGATGCAGGAAACCCTCCTGGGGAGAGGTCGAGACAACGGAACGACCGTCCCCAAGGAAGATCGGTTGGCGCAATTGCTGGTTCCATTTCCGGAACGTCAGCTTCTGCCCGCGGAAAGCGGCGACCTCGAAATCGTCTGACCGGATGTATTCGGCGATCGTGGCGGTATCCGCACTCTGCGTACGCGTTACCGCCTCGCCGATGACGCGTCCTGCCGTCCAGGCCGACATGTCCTTGGAGACCATACGGCGGCCGATTGTGTCGACGAACCGGTTCTGGATCTGTGTGCCGCCCCACTGTTCGCTGGCTGGATGCCATGCCGATGGCACGAGCCCCGCCGTGCCGGCGACGGGGCGCGGCACCCATGTGCGATAGGGCAGGTATGTACCGAATACCTCGCTCTCATCGGCGACCAGCACCACGTCATGCTCGGGAAGATCCTGGGTGAAGACCGGCATCTCCCGCTGGATCTGTGTCACGCCGGAATCGGCCCGGCGCGCCGTACCACGGTCCTCGAACAGCTTTTCGGCGACGATCTCGCCTCCGAACCGCTCGGCCGAACGCCTGAGTGCATCCGCAAAAAGCTGGTCGGGCTCGTGCGAGCCGTAAATGAGGACCCAGCTGCGCCATTGCTTCCAGATGAGGTACTGCGCCAGAGCATCGGCCAGCATGGCACGCGTCGGCGCCGTGTGAAACACGTTTGCGCGGCATTCTTCTTCGCGCAAAATGCCATCGGTCGCGCCGGCGTTGAACAGCAGCACGCCTTCCTCGCTGGCGGCATCGGCAATCGACAGAAGCTGCTCGGCGGAAATATCCGTGAGAATGAAATCATTGCCGTTGTCGACCAACTCCTGAAAGGCTCCGGTCGCGTCTGACCCAGGCTCTATTTCCTTTATCTCTAGGGAGAATTCCTGGCCGAGAAAGCTGCCGGTCGTGTTGTTGTCGTCGATCGCCAGCTCTGCGCCGGCGACCCCTTCGTCCCGCGGCGGAACGTCGAGCGCAGAGAGGGCGAGTTGCGGCGCATAGGCGCGCAGATAGCCGATTTTAACCTGAAGGGGGCCATCATCCGCCTCGGCCGCGTTCTCCTGCGCATAGGAAAGCGAAGCGTTGACGCTCAGGAGAAAAAGATACAATAACGCAATGAGAGTGTTTGGCACCACGCTCCCCACAGATCGATATCTCCCGTCTCCTCGCGACGGCGAACCGTACGAGAACAGAGAATTGTTGAGGTGCCCGCAAATGATAGTAGCGCATAGGGAACCGCACGCAACCCTCTTCATTGCTAGATCGGGTGCGAGCCTGTCCGTGCGCGGAACGATCCGGCAGGAGTGCTGCTGATGACGAAGCTTCTGGCCAGCGTCACAGGGGTGAGCGAGGCAGAGATCGCTCTTGTGGGCGGCGCCGATATCATCGACTTGAAGAACCCCGCAGATGGAGCTCTTGGCGCGGTCGCAGAGGATGAGATACGCCAGGTGGTCACGCATGTCGCGGGCCGCTGCCCCGTTAGCGCGGTGTGCGGCAATCTTCCGATGGACCCGGCAATCGTTACCGGCAAAGTAGAAGCAATTCTTGCCACGGGCATCGATTATATCAAGATCGGTTTTCTCCCCGATCCGGCAGCGGTCGCCTGCGCGCGGGCGCTCGCCCAATTTGCGGGGCGGGTGAAGCTCGTCGCAGTCCTGTTCGCCGACCGTCAGCCGGATTTCGACCTGTTGCCCGTTTTTGCCGAGAGCGGCTTTTACGGCGCAATGGTGGACACGGCGGACAAGGAAAAAGGCCGATTGCTCGACCATCTTCCGCCCGAGCGTGTTCCCACTTTCGTCAGCCGAGCGCGGTCGCATAGTCTTGCCGTAGGGCTCAGCGGCTCGCTGGAAGCGCCGGATATACCAAGGCTTCTTCCGTTCCGACCGGACTTTCTCGGTTTTCGTGGCGCGCTGTGCGGCGGCTCGCAACGAACGGCGGGGATCGATATCGAAGCGGTGAAGCGAATCCGTACGCTCATTCCGCAGGAACGCAGCGGCGGGGGCTCCGCCGCTGTCGACTACCGTCTGCTTGCAGCGCGTGGGTATTCGCCGGACGATGCCGGTCCCGATCTCGGCACGGACCGGATTTTCGTGCGCGATTTCGTATTGCCGGTGGAGATCGGCGCCTACAGTTTCGAGCATGGCCGCCAGCAGAACGTCCGCTTCGACGTCACGGCGGAAGTCAGGCGCGTCACGGACGATCCGCAGGACATGCGCCATGTCGTTTCCTACGACATCATCATGGACGGTATTCGCTCCATCGTCGCGCGCGGCCATGTGGAACTGGCGGAAGCGCTGGCCGAGCAAGTCGCGAACCATGTTTTGTCGGACCCGCGCGTAACGCGCGTCACGGTACGCGTTGAAAAGCTGGAACTTGGGCCCGGAAGCGTCGGCGTTGAGATCGAGCGCAAGCAAGCCGCGGAGCAATTCTCGTCCGGCACCACATACGAGCCTGCCGGCGACCGTTCCATCCGACGCAAGTCGGGGGTCAGAGAATGAGGCAGGCCGTTGTGAAGCTTGGCGGCAGTACCGCCTTCGATCATTGTCTAGATCGCTGGGTGGAGGCGCTTGCGTCGACGCGCCTGCCGATTGTGGTGGTGCCCGGCGGCGGCCCGTTCGCCGACACGGTGCGCGAGGCGCAAGTCCGGATCGGCTTTTCCGATGCTGCCGCTCACAAGATGGCGCTCCTTGCCACGGACCAGTTCGGCCTTGCCCTGGCCGATCTGTCGGAGAAATTCGTGCCCGCTCGCACCTTCCAGGAAATTGCCGATGTCCTGACAGAAAACCGCCTTCCCGTCTGGCTTCCCGCCTCCATGAGCATCGATGCGTTGGATATTCCTGTCTCCTGGGATCTCACTTCCGATTCTCTGGCGGCCTGGCTCGCCAGGAAACTGGACGCCGATGCGCTGCTTCTTATCAAGCAGACGCGCGATTTTTCAGCGGATGACGATCTTTCCACCCTTGCCGGGCGCAATGTCATCGACGCGTGTTTCAGTTCCATGCACGCCGAGGGCATTGATTTTTATCTCGCCGGTCCCGAAGATGCGCCGAGCGCCCGGAGCATGCTTGCCAACGGAGAACTGCCGGGCATCAGAATCGGCGCGCCCGTGCTCGCAAGGAATTCAGGATAACCCATGGCCAAGCTGCACACACCCCGTTGGGCCTGGGTGTTGACGGGGTCGGGCCACTTCTTCACCGAGAGCTTTCAAATGATCCGGGAGCTCGAACATTGCGACGTCTTTGTCTCGAAGGCGGCCAACGAGGTGTTGCGGATGTACGGGTTGAAGCTCGATTTTCCGGACACCACGCGCGTGCTGCACGACAAGACAGCAAGCGCGATTCCGGTTGGGGAGTTCTACCATGGTGTCTACCACTCTGTCGTGGTGGCACCCGCCAGTTCCAACACCGTGGCCAAATGCGTTTGGGGAATTTCCGACACGCTGGCCACCAACGTATTCGCCCAGGCTGGCAAGTGCCGCATTCCGTCCATCGTTTTTGCGTGCGATACAGCACCGGAGCTGCTGACCCGGGCACCGCACGGCATGGTCAAGGTTTTCCCCCGCCGGATCGATCTTGAAAACACGGAACGACTTAAAGCTTTTGAACACACGACCGTGGTCGAATCCCTCGATGCGTTGAAGACCGCCATCGCGCGCCGTCAGGACGAACGCGAGCGATATGGCTGAGAAGCTGATCTTCCTGACGGGCCGTCTTGCCCGGCCGCGCCTCGAGCGGCTGCTTGGCGGACTGGGCAAGACCGACTTTGCCTGGCAGATTATCGATACCGGCGTCAAGGTTGCCGCCCTGATGACGGAGGAGATTATCAAGCGCCGGGTGAGCCTGCCGGATGGCGCCACGCGTGTCGTCCTGCCGGGACGTTTTCGTGGCGAGCCGGAGCGCCTCGCCGAACATTTCGGTGTGCCTTTTGTGCGAGGGCCCGATGAGATTGCCGACCTGCCGCCGTTTCTCGGGCGCGCCGGCGAACCCCCGGACCTTTCACGACACAAGATGCGCATTTTTGCGGAAATCGTCGATGCATCCGCGCTGAAGGTGAATGAAATCGCTGAAAGGGCGGGTGTTCTCGCAGCGGCCGGCGCTGACGTGATCGACCTTGGCTGTCTGCCGGATACGCCTTTTCCTCACCTGGCAGATGCGGTGAGGGAATTGAAGAGGCGGGGACTTCGGGTAAGCGTCGATTCGGCAAATGTCGATGAACTCAAGACCGGTGCGAAGGCCGGGGCGGACTACCTGCTCAGCCTCACGGAGGACACGCTTTCGCTGGCGCGCGACCATCCCGCAACCCCGGTGCTCATCCCGTCCCGTCCAGATGACCTTTCCTCGCTCGATCGCGCCATCGAAATGGCCGAGAAGGAAGGAATAGGCTTCATCGCCGATCCAGTGCTGGACCCGATCCATTTCGGCTTCGCCCGGTCACTTCAACGGTTCATCGAGACACGCCAGCGCTGGCCGGACGCCGAGCTTCTGATGGGGACCGGGAATCTGACGGAGCTGACGGATGCTGACAGCTCCGGGGTGACAGCGGTGTTGCTGGGGCTCTGCTCAGAGCTTTCGATCGGCAATGTGCTGGTGGTGCACGTCAGTCCGCATACGGCGAAGACGGTGGAAGAACATGACCTTGCCCGACGCATCATGTTCGCCGCCGGCAACGATGACGCACTCCCACGCGGTTACCATCCCGGCCTGTTGCAAATTCACGACCGCAAACCGTTCCCGGCGGCGCTGGAGGACATTGAGGCGCTTGCAAAAGCGGTTCGCGATGCAAATTTCCGCATCATGACGGCGCCGGACGGAATTCACATCTTCTCCAGCAAGGGACATTTCACGGCGCAGGATGCGTTCGAGCTTTTCCCGCAGCTTGGTGTTGAAGCGGACGGTGCGCACGCCTTTTATCTCGGCGCCGAACTGATGAAGGCGGAGATCGCATGGCGTCTGGGGAAACGTTATACCCAGGACGAGCCGCTCGCCTGGGGGGTCGCCGCGCCGGCGCCGGAAGCCGACCGTACCAGACTTGCAAAGGCGGGTCATACGCTTCGCGCAAGAGAAAGGGACACGTAATGCCCTATATCCGCGAGTCGATCATCACGACAGTCAACGAGGCTGGTAAGGTACACATTGCGCCGCTCGGCATCATCGCCGAAGGTGATGGCTGGGTGGTTGCCCCTTTCCGCCCCTCGACCACACTCGACAACATTTCAAAGCGTCCGGTCGCGGTCGCCAGCTATACGGACGATGTGCGTGTTTTTGCCGGTTGTTTGACCGGCCGGAAAGACTGGCCGCTGGTTCCGGTCCAAAACTGCCCGGTTCCGCGGTTGAAAGCCGCGCTTGCCCATTCGGTGCTCGAAGTCGTCGAGGTGCGGGAAGACGATTTACGGCCGCGTTTTCTCTGCCGTGTCGCCGCGGAGGAAACGCACGCTCCCTTTACCGGCCTCAACCGGGCCAAGGCAGCCGTGCTGGAGCTTGCGATCCTCGTCAGCAGACTCAACATGCTTCCGCGAGAAAAGATCGAAGCCGAGATCGGTTATCTTGAGATCGCCGTGGAAAAGACTTCGGGTCCGGCCGAGCGTGAAGCCTGGGACTGGCTGATGGCGCGGGTAGACGCGCACTTTGCTCAGGCGTGATTTTCATGGCCAGAATCAATGGCGGCCGGCTGGCGACCCGAAATGTCGCCGATTGTCAGACGACAGGCCTTGAATTGATTTCTCCCCGGGAGTTTTAACCACCGGCAAGCAGGGCCACTGCGGCAGCGGGCGCGGCATCGCTCGCGGCGATGCGTGCATCCTCTTTGGCCGGCATGATTTCGGCAAGATCGGTGAACGGGCGCGCCAGCCGGCCAGCCAGGCGCTCGATCTGCCAGCGCCCGATGCCCGCACCGACGACCGGTGCATGATCGGGCACCTTTCCACTGACCAGAAAGGCCGCATCATGGATCAGGCGGAGTTGGTGCTCGGAAAACCAGCTGGCGATGTGGCGCCATCCTTGCGGCTCAAGGTCGCCGGCATCGCGTCCAACCAAACGCGCAAGACGCGTGATGGAGGCGGAAAGCGTCTTTTCCTTGTTGTCGGCGGTACGGTGCTGATCGTCTGATTCCCGTAGCACGCCCAACACGCGGTAAACGTCGGCCATGGTGGCGAAATACTCGTTCATCAACGGTGTGAAGCGGCCTTTGACAGGCGCCTGGGAACACAGCGCGAAGGGAAAGGAGCGGACGAAGCCGGTGTAGACCAGCTCTCCGCTGGCTAGGCGCGTCGCGTCACTGTCGCCGTCATTGACCACCTTGCCGCCGGCAACGGCAAGAATGTCAGTCGTTGTGGAGCCCATGTCGACGAAAAGCGCGTCACCGGCAATCTTCGCCACAAGGCTCGCTGTCGCATGCCAATTGGCGGAGGCAATCTCGTCCGGTATTCCGCGTGCCTGTTCGACAGGGACGAGGCCGGCGCGCGTTGCATAAACCAGGCTGTCAGCCGGGAACCGAGCAGCAATTTCGTCCAACAGGGCGGCGACGCCCGCGGCACGCGAGGGAAAGGCTTCGGACAATTCACCCGTCATGGTGAAGGCGCGCAACTCTGCACCGGCGTGGATCGGCGCTGTCTGCTGAAAGGCGGCCTCAAGCGTGTCGATCCCAAGCCGTAGGGGCGCGGCGACCGTTGCGGCTGCCGTGACTTTGCCGTCCTCCACACGTGCGACTTTCAGATGCGCGCCGCCAATATCAAATCCGGCAATGATTTCCTTTTGCTGTGCCACGTGTCACGCTTTCTCTGCAAAGTCACGGATTCGGACCGTCGTTAGGAGGGGCTGTGCGTATCATACCGGTGCTCGACCTCAAAGGAGGGCTCATCGTAAGGGCGGAAGGTGGACGGCGCGAAAGCTACCGGCCGATCGTCACGCCTCTCAGCACGGATGCATCGCCGGTTTCGCTGGTGCGCGGACTGCGCACCCTTCACCCCTTTCCGACCTTCTACATCGCAGACCTCGACGCCATCGAACGACGCACACCCAACACACAAGCACTGGATCGCCTGGCGCGGATGGAGGACGCGCCGGATTTGTGGCTGGATGCCGGCTTTGCCGACGAGGCAAGCCTCGTCGCAGCTCTTGAGCACCCCCGCCTGCGGCCTGTCCTGGGATCGGAATCCCAGCGCGACGAAGTGCTCCTGCGCCGCTTCATGGGGTTCCCTGATCTCGTCCTTTCGCTCGACTTCTCCCCCGGTGGTTTTCGCGGTCCGGAGGCTATTTTGTCGGACGCAACGCTTTGGCCGCAAACAATCATCGTCATGACGCTCGCAAGGGTTGGATCCGGGACCGGCCCGGATCTGGAACGGTTGCAGGAGATAAAGGCAAGGGCGGGCAACCGGACCATCATCGCAGCCGGCGGCATCCGCCACGAGGACGATCTGCGCCGGCTCGCCGAAAGCGGCATTGCCGGTGCGCTTATCGCGACCGCGCTGCATGACGGTGCGCTGACGCCTGCCCAACTTGCCCGGCTGGGAGCGATGAAGCCGGCACCTTGAACCGCGCAGAGCCGTTCTCTTAGCTGTGCTTCGTTGTGCTATCTCTTTGATTGTCATTAAGTCCGGGATTTTCCGACCTGAAAAATACTTCCGGCTTTGGCGTGATCGCGGCATCTGCTGAATTGCGCAGCCGGGCAATCTACTCGCCTGCGCCCTGCAAACACGCTCGCGTCCCTGTGCGTCACTCCCGACGCACAGGGACGCGCTATTTTCCTGAAAACATCATGCTCGCGTAAACAGATACGAGCCGATGAATTTAGAGGCCTACCAACCTCTTCAGCCGGCGCAGCAGACCACCCGACTGCGCAGATGGTGTTGTCTGTGCGGGGCTGTTTCGTGTCTAAGCCGCAGCACCAAAAGGATGTGTCACAGTATCCCGCTTCGAGGTCACTTCCGCCGCCGTCGGCGTACCCGTTACGGCCCTCTGGATCGCTTCCTTCGTCGCGCGATAGTTATAATCCTGGATCTTGGCGTCGTCTTCCGCCTCCCAGTGGATGAAGACACCCACGCAGATGAACAGATCATCCGCCTCTTCTTCAGGGATGATCCCTTCCGCGACACTGTCCTGCACGGCCTTTGCCACCGCGAACTGTGCCGGGCCGAACATCTGGACAGCCTGCTTGGCGCCCTTGATGGTGACCTTGTTGAACAGCACCGTATTCGGTTTACAGGGCATATTGGGCGCGATCACCGCCAAGAGGGTGGTGAACCCGTCCTTGTTGTTCGTCAGCGCATTGCAGAAAGCCGTTTCGACCGGGCTGCCGCGCGGGCCGATGAGAAGATCGATATGCGCTACCTCGTTGCCGTCTCCTACCAGCGATTCGCCAACCATTACTTTCGAAATTTTTGCCATACCAGTGTTCCTCCGAGACATGGTTTTGATGTCCAAGGATGCCTCACCAGGCGGACACCCAGTGGACGACTATCCTTGTTGGCAGCATCCGGATTGACCGGACCGGTTGGCTAGATAGTCACGGATCACAATTCCGCAGGGCAAATTCAACCATCAACGTATGGATTATGCAAGTTTGACCTGAGACTTTGTACGAAAAGAGTGGCGACCGTCAGGTCCGCAGACGTGCCGGGGTTGAGCGAACGTTCCTTAAGCCGGCTGTCGAATGCCATCAGTTTATCGGCACGCTCCGTCTCGTCATCAGTCCTTTGTGTGTCGTCAAGAATGGCAGCCGCGCACCGTCTCAACTGTTCGGCGACGTCAAGACCGTGCTTGCGCGCCACATGGCTATCGGGAAAGTTTGCGAGAAAGGCGAGATAGGTAAAGACGGTCGGCCACATGCCTTTTTCCCCGCGCGCCTCTGCGCGCCGAAACGCGCTCGTGCCAATCTCGAAAACATCCTGAAAATCCGTGGCATATTGGCGGGCGATCAGGTCCCGTTCCGCCGCCAGCCGCATCGCTTCCACAACCGTAACCCGCGGCGCGTCCCGGACGTCGTGGGAAGGTGCGGCGCCGAGGCCTCCCGGTGCGGCAAGAACGATGGCTTCGAAAATGGCTTTGCTGTCCTCAAGATCAATGGCCTCCAACACACTGGCAAGGGCGGCCCTCAGTTCGATGCCTTCCATTTCAGCGGCGCACGCCAACGGGGCGCACAGGAGAATGATGCCGAGATTCGTGTTGGTCCCCACGGCGTTTCGTGTGGCTTCAACGGCGGCGAGGATGCGCTGCCCGGCTGACAAGCGCCGTTCGGCAAGCACAGAGGCAGAGACACGGGCGCTTGCCAGGAACTGATCGGCGCTCATGCGATGGCCATCGGCGAAGCGATGAACGTTTCCTGGCTTCAGGGCATCGATTTCCGCCCGGCAGGCCCACTCGTAACTGGCGCGTATCTGGTGGCAGGTGACCATCGGTCACGTGCCCGCAGGCACGGCGATGCGACCCGAAGGGGGTGTCGAGGCAAGCGATGAGAATTTTTCCCGCTCATCCAGGAAGCGCAGCATTTCATCGGCGATCGTGCCGGCGATGTCCGCCTGAGCCACCTTTTGCAGTCCTGACCAGGCGGGCATGCTGTTCACTTCCACCACCTGAAGCGTCCCGTCCGCTGCCGGCATGATGTCCACACCGGCAAAGTCCGCTTCCACCGCCTGCGTGGCCGACAGGGCGTACTCGCTCAGCCGTGCGCGAAGGTCCTGGGGAACCAGGCCTGGAACGGCCCCTTTCTGGATATTGGTGATCCAGTTGTCGCCGCGGCGAACCATCATGTCCACGACACGTCCGGCGCACACGAATACACGAAAGTCGGAAAAGGGCGGTCCGGCACGCTCGACGTAATGCTGAAGGTAATAGGTGTCATCCACTTCCTCGGGTGGAGGCAGGTCGCCAAGGGTCTTGATGAGACGGATACCCCGCCCTTGAGAGCCGAAAAGTGGCTTGAGCACGAGTGGACGCTTCGGCAGTTCGCGCGCGGCGATCGCCTGGGCAGCCGGCAATCCCTCGACGGAAAAGGTTGGCGGTGTCGGCAGGCCCGCCCGCTTGATCAGGAACGTGGTCATGGATTTGTCGACGCAGCGCTCGATCGCCTGCGCCGAATTCCAGACGGGCACGCTGAGTTTGCGGAGAGCGTGCAGCACGCCAAGCCGGCGTGTTACGGCTTCGAACGTTCCGGCGCCGACCGAGCGCACGATCACTGCGTCGGGTAGTGCATCTCCGAAGCTGGCGAAGTAAAGCCCGCTCGGGCGTTCCGTGTCGAACTGCAGCGCGGAAAGCGGCTCCATCGCGACCTCACAACCGCGCTGGCGAAACGCTCCCACCAGTGCGGTGGTGCGATTGCCGGACTGGTTGTTGAGGATGAGGATTTTTCTTTTCACAAAGGACATCCTTCAGGCCAGGCTCTTTTCGAGCATTTCTGCATCACGCCCGCCGTTGCGGAAGGTCTGGCCCGTTTCCAGCGCCGTCACGATGACCTCGGCGGGGCTGAAAAGCAGGGGGTCGATGGCATAGAAATCACCTTTGAACTTCTTGAAAATTTCTCCGAACGGCTGCCCGTAATCGCGGGATGCACGGCTGGGCAGGCTTTCGGCCAGTTGCTTCGCCTCCGATGCCGGCCCTGTAACGAAAAACTGCGCTATGCCGCCATAGATGATGGCGTCATTGGTGCGTCCCATTGCCGTGACGAAATCGGGGTGCGGAGCGGGCAGGGGGGCGGCGGCGATGCCATCGACCACCCGTTCGAGCGGAAAATCGAGGTCCTTGGTCTTGTGCAGCGCGACCTCCAGCACACGAGCGACGATCTGCACGGTTCCGGCCAGGCTCTGGGTGGGTGCGTAGACGAAGGTAAGTTTCTCCGGCGCCAGACCGGTCGCCTCCGACACCTTTTCGATCACCTGAACCGGCGGTGGCGCGCCGCTCTCCAGAACGACAATCGAACGCTCGGCGGTCTCCTCATAGGCGAGCGTCGAGAACAGCGGCTCGACGCGCGCGAGCATTCGGGCAGGGCCCGAGCCCATTGCGAAATACTCATCTGTCGAAAGGTTCCAGCCGGCATACTGACTTCCGATGCAAGCAAGCACTGGCTGGGATGAACGCACTTCAAGGTTGAACGGCCATTTTGAGGAGGCGCCATCGACAACGGGGATCACCTCGCCCAGCCCGCCCATCGTTGCCCGCGCCATGCACAGGCCGGCTTCGACGCTGCCGAGGACCTCGGCCCCAGCATCGATAAGGCGTTCTCCGAGCGATCCGGTCGAGACCGCGATGCGCAGACGCTCGGCATCGCGCACCATGTCGTCGACGATCTTGCAAGCGCTGTCGTTCAGAAACGCCGATCCGTTCTTCATGTCGCGTCTTCCCAATTGTGGCGGAGGGCTCTCGCCATATTACCGACTGCCCGGCGTGTCGCCGTGACATCGGGTCCACGGGCAAACGCGGTGCAGATGGGCTCTCCAGACAAAAGCGAGGTGCCCGGCGGCTGGCGATCGGCCACCCAATCCGGCCAGGCAATGGCAGGAAAGCTCCCGATCGGTTTGCTTGCATAAACGATCGTGGAGGCCATGCAATCGACAAAGCGGGGCAAACGGTAATTTTCGCCCCTCGTTGCTTTTAGATGCGCCTCCAGGAGGGGCGTTTCATCGCTGTCGAAAATGTCGAGCGTCGCACCGGGGCGCGGGTTCACCTCCACCAGGTGAAGATCGCCGCGCGAACAGATGAAGTCGGCGCTGCAAATGCCCCTCAGCCCGGCCAGCGCCGTCAGCCCCGTCAGCCATGCGCCAATCCGTCTTTCCTGCTTTTGGTCGACGTGCAGCAGCCGCACGGCGCCGCCGTAGCGGTGGGGGGCGGCAGGTGTGGGAGAAACCCATTGCCGGCTGAAGCCTACGATGCGTGCGCCCCTTTTATCGGCGACGAAAAGGACGGAAACGCTCCGGCCAGGCACAAAGCGCTGGAAGTAGACGTCGGGTCCGGCCACCGTGTCACCGGCGCGGCGAACATGAGAGCCGCCGGCCGCACCGATTTTCTTTATGACCCAATTTGCCGTGTCCCGCGGAGCATCCAAGGATAAGGCAGGGTGCGGGATCCCAAGGGAAGCACAATCCGCAGCCAGTTTTTGGGGATCCTTGATGCGGCGCACTGCTTCCGGCCCGTTTCCCGCGAGCGGGAAGTGCCGGCCGATCTCCTCGATCAATGCGGGCCTGCCCTCAAACCCAGAGCCATAAACGATGGCGCATGGCTGCTCGTCACCGGCGAGTGTTTTCAAACGTTCGATAAGTTGCGTGCCATCGATTCCCGACCGGAGCGAGCCGGGAAGCTTGACCGCGCGCTCCGCCAGCGCTTGTGTATCCTCATCGCAGAAAAAGTCGGCAACCAGGGGATGGTAGCCCGCGCGCCTTGCCGCCGCCGCTAATGCCCGACCCGAAATTGCCGCAATCAGGAGCGGCCGGTTACCTGGCGATCTCGCGAGCAAGGGAGAATGCATCCTGAAAATCGAGCATGATTGTTTCGCGCGCTTCGATCATCCTTTTGAAGAGACCGAATTCGGTTTTGTATTTGACGTTGCCGGTGGCGAGAGGGCCTATTCCCACTGCGCCGGTGTCCGCAAGCCGGCTGGCGTCGGCATCGACCGCAACGCCTTCGATACCAGCCGGAGGAACGGCATTCACATCGGCCGCGATCAGGAGCTTGGGTGCATGGTTTAGATGCTCCTTCGAGATGACCTGGACCCCGGCTTTACCGGCTGAAAGGATGATTTCGCTTTCGGCGACAATGCCGGTCTTTGCCGTGTCTGTGGAGCCATCGGCTGCATCGACGTCGAGATCGAAGCGCTTCTTGATTTCGGTCGCGACCTTCTGAACGCGTGTTACGCCGTCATGGCCGACCAAGGTGACAGTCGCACCTTCTTTTGCCGCTATGACGGCGGTGCAAAAACCGACCACGCCAGTTGCGCCGAAAATTGCAATGCGGCCATTCTTCAGCGTCCGGTCGAATTTCTTTTGAAGTGCCTTCTCCACCTTTGCCACCATAGCGGCCGCTGTCGTGAAGGAACCTGCGGGGTCCGCAAAGACACTGAGCGAGAAGGGCGGCACCATAGCCTTCTTCGCCGCTTCCAGCATGTCGAGGGCAAGAACGACGTCTCGTCCTGCGATGAAAACCCCGGTGTCGGCGCCCGCATCCGGCGGACGTGAGAAGATCGCGTCCTGTACCAGGCCGGTGATATCGGCCAATTCGACATTCACATAGGGAATGACGGCGTCAAAGCCCGCATCCAGCGCCATATTGACGTCGAACGGGCTCATCTGGCTGAGCGGCGTCAGCATATGCAAAATGTTCTTGCGGGCCATGTTCTTCCTATCTGACTCGTGTGGTGGAGCCTTTGTCATAAAATCTCAGCTTCCAAGCAGGCCGAGCGAGCGCCTGTTCACCTCGGCGCCAGTGTTCCTGCCCTGCACGATTCGCATCTCGATGCCAGGTTCCGCTACGTCCTGCGCTGCGCTGACAAAGTCCATGGCCGTTTCCTCCGACGGCGCGAAGGCAAAGCCAGTCGGACCCCATGAGCTTTGTCCGATTCCGGCCGCGCCGGCTTCGGCCAGCCGCCGCGCCACACGCTCCACGCCCTTGCTGGCGAAGATGCCGCCTTGGGCAGGAGCGAAGTAGCTGCCAACCTGGAACTGGATGTTTTCGATCGCAGCGCCGAAGGCCTCCAGATCATGTTCGATCGCCGCCGGCAGAGCCTGCATGAGGACACGGCGGCAGATTTCCGCCGCGCTTGCGGCAGGAAATGGCGGCAGCGCGCGGAAGGCCTGAAGCTCTTCCTCGCCGTGAATGCCGGTGTGGTTATTGTCCAGGATAAGAATGACGCGCCAATCGTCCGGGAAGGGAATACGAGAGACGACGGGTGGCTGCCGGTCCTCGGCGGTTCTGCCCGCATCGACGATCAGGCCGCCCTTTTCGAACGAAGCGATGCCGATTCCCGACCTCTCGCCGCGCCCAAGCAGGCGTGCATCGTCACCGGTCTTCATCGGCAACCCGTGCAGGGTTCGCAGCGCCGCCGCCACCGCGACAGCCATCTGCGTTCCCGATCCAAGCCCCCGGTGCGGCGGAATGGCAGCCTCAACCGTCAAACGATGGCGCGTGCGGATGTTCAAGTGACGGCAGAGCCTTTCAAGGTGCCGTGCCGCCCGGTCGCGGTCCGGACCTTCAACTTGCGTTGTGCCGGCCGGTGAAAGGCTGACGACCGTTTCCGGCTCGCTGAGCGGAAGGCCTATACTGCCAAAACGCCGTCCGGTATCGCCGCTAAGGTCGAGAAAGCCGAGATGGAGGCGGGCAGGAACGGAAGCGGTGACGAAATTCGACATTTGCCCCCATTGGGTGCATCATCAATGCATCGCGATGTTCGGGTGCCCGCATCTATGATAGCGGCTTTCCTCGTCAGGGCAAGCCGCTGTTGCGAAGATTTCCGGGTGACACACCACCAGCATAATGGAGGATTCAATGTCTGAGCGGCAAAAGGAACGCGTCTATTCCGAGGCTGAAATCAACGACCGGCTTCAAGCCGAATTGCCCAAATGGCGGTACGAGAATGGCTGGATCAGGCGCAAATACAAGACGCATGGCTGGAAATCGACGCTGATGGTCATCAACACAGTTGGCCATCTCGCGGAGGCAGCCTTTCATCATCCGGATATAACGGCATCCTATGCGTGGGTTGAGGTGCGGCTGACAAATCACGCCGCGAAAGGCGTCACCGACAAGGATTTCGAACTGGCAAGAAAGATTGAGGACGTGGTTCAGTGGCAGCCGGGCGAGGAGGGCGGCGCGCTGGAAGGGACGCCGAACAGCGATAAGCGTTTTGCCTACATCAAATATGATTGATGTGGGCGCTGGAATAAGGTTCAACCCTCTGACATTCGCATGGCAGGCAGTAAACGAGGACAGATCTTTCGAACCTGCAAGGGGTTCACGTGCCGCTGAGTTTCGTCTAGAGTTTCATGGGCACCAGAAAGTAGCGTAAACGAATGACGGTTGCATGGATCGGCAACCGGGACGCGCTGGTGCAGCATGCGGTCGGCCACGCCGCAGAGCTTCTGGCGGCGAGCCGGTGCCCGGTTATCAGCATTGATGCGGATATCGACGGAACCCGCGCGGCAATCGGGCTGGCGGAACGGGTTCGCGCGGCCTATGATCATCTCAATGGTGATGCCCTCGCGGCTGAAGTTGCCCTGCTACGCGATAGCGGGGGGATGTTCGTTGCCGCCGGCGAGGTGCGACGCCGGGCGGACCTCGTCGTGATCGTCGGCACACTTCCCCATATCCATCATGAGTATGTGCGCGCGCTTGCCGAGACGCCGCCGGATCTTTCCGAAAATGGCAAGCGCGCCTTCTTCCTGGTTCCGGACGGTGGAGACGAGTCGCTTCCGGCAGGTCTAGAGGTGCCGGTCACCCGGCTCGCCTGCGATGGCGCGGACATGCCGGCGGTGCTTGCCGCCATTCGCGCGCAGTATGCCGGCCGGCGCGTGTCGAAGCCGGTGACGCATTTCAAACAGCTGTCCAAAGCATTGGAGAAAGCACGCTATGCGGCGTTCCTGTGCTCCGGCAACTCGTCGCCCCAGCTTTCGCTCGAGATGCTGCAGGGCATCGTCTCCGACATCAACAAGAAGATGCGCGCTGCGGCTTTGATGCTGCCGGAAAGCGAGGCCGGTTGGGGCAGCACATTGGCCTCCGGCTGGACGTCGGGTTTTCCGATGCGCACCGGTTTTGCGCGGGGCGTTGCCGAACACGATCCATGGCGATGGGATGTGCGGCGCATGCTGGAGGCGGGGGAGGCGGATGTGCATTTGTGGATCGCTACACGGGAGGAAGCAGCGCCCGCGCAGCTCGACGGTGTGCAACTCATCGCGCTGACGAAAACGGCCGAGCCGGTCACCGGGGCCGCCGTCACCATTCAGGTGGGCGAGCCCGGAGCGGACCACGACGCGGTGGTCTACAGCAGCCGTCGGGGAACCCTGGTCGCCAACCAGGCCGCAACGCCTTCGCAACTTCCCTCCGCAACCTCGATTGTGAAAGCCATAATGGAACATCTTCCCGACAAAATGGATGCCCGATGCTGACAAGAATCGCGGGGGGTGAGATCGTCGATCCGGTCAACGGCCGGAGCGGGGTGGGAGACCTGTGGATCGAGGACGGCATGATCGCCGAGCCGCCGGCCGGTGCGCAACCGGACAAGACGGTGGATGCGTCCGGCTGCATCATCATGGCCGGCGCGATCGACATCCATTCCCATATTGGTGGCGGCAATGTGAACACCGCACGCCTGCTCCTGCCTGAGCATCATTCCGCGCACGTGCCACGCCCGGCGGATACCCCGCTTTCGAATCTCGGCTGGAGCACATTCCAGACCGGCTGCCTCTACGCGCAGATGGGATTTACTACTGTCGTCGAACCCGCCATGCCGCCTGCAAGCGCCCTGCACACCCACCTGGAGCTTGCCGATATCCCGATCATCGACAAGGCGACGCTCGCCGTCCTCGGCAATGACGACTTCTTGCTTTCGCTGATCCGCGATCGCGCTTCGCCGGGCATGATCGAGGACTATGTCGCCTGGACGGTCGCTTCCACCCGGGCGCTCGGCGTCAAGACCATCAATGCCGGCGGTGCGGCCGCTTTCAAGGAAAATGTCCGCACCTTTTCGCTCGACGACGTGGTGCCTTCCTACGGCGTTTCCTCGCGCGACATCGTGAAGACGCTTCAGGCCGCCGTCACAAATCTGGCCGTACCGCATCCACTGCACGTCCATTGCAACAATCTGGGCGTGCCGGGCGCTGCGGATACGGCCGCCGAAACGATCGCGGCCGCCGAGGGCGTGCCGCTGCATTTGGCGCATCTGCAATTCTACGGATACGGGAAAGAGGGCAAGCGCCGGTTCTCCTCCGCTGCCAGCCGCCTTGCGGAGCTGGTCAACGCGACGCCGGAAATTACCGTGGATGTGGGCCAGGTGATGTTCGGACAGACCGTCACCATCTCGCTCGATGTCTTGCGGCAGTATCCTGCGCGCGCCAACGGCCACCCCAAAAAATCCTTCATCATCGACGGCGATGGCGAAAGCGCCGGCATTGTCCCGTATCGCTACCGCGAGGACTTTTACGGGTCCCTGCAATGGGCGGCGGGGCTGGAGCTTTTCCTGCTGATTACCGACCCGTGGCGCGTTTTCTTCACCACCGATCATCCGAACGGTGCGCCCTTTACCGCCTATCCGGCGCTTTTTGCGCTCCTCATGGACCGGGAGGCGCGGCGGCGGGTCGCAGAAAACCTGTCGAAATCAGCGCTGGCGCTGACCACGCTGCCCTCCATCGATCGGGAATACACATTCGAGGAAATCGCGATCATGACGCGCGCGGCACCGGCGCGGCTGCTCGGGCTGAAAGACCGCGGCCATTTGGGGCAGGGGGCGATCGCCGACATTGCCATTTACCGCAGGAACAGCGACATCGCGCGGATGTTTGCGGCTGCTGCCTACGTTTTCAAAGATGGCGAGATGGTCGTGAAAGACGGCGAGATCACAACACTGCGCTGGGGCAAGACCTTGCGCATCGCGCCCGAGCCCGACAAGGCCATGATTCGGCACATGGAAACCTACCATCAGGAGCGCTATGGGCTTTCGCTCGACTGGTTCGTTTTCCCTGACTGGGCGATCGACCGCGAACAGCCGTTCAGTGAGGTGCCATGCAAAGCGTGACGGTCAATGGCGTGGTGATCGACGACACGTTCGCCGAAGCTTTCGGTATGCGCGCCACGGCGATCATCATCACCGCTCCGACCCGAAAATGGGTGCTGGAGGCAGCCCGCTCCATGACGGGTTTTGCCACCTCGGTCATTGGATGCGGCTGCGAGGCCGACATCGATGTTGAATTGCCGCCATCGGACACACCGGACGGGCGGCCGGGCTGCCGCGTGATGTTGTTCGCCGTCAGCACCGACGAATTGCAGAAGCAGCTTCTAAAGCGCGTCGGCCAATGCGTTCTGACCTCGCCCGGAAGCGCCTGTTTTGCCGGGCTCGAAGGCGGCGAGCCGCTGAAGCTGGGTTCCTCGTTGCGCTATTTCGGCGACGGTTGGCAGATATCCAAAAAATTCGGTGGCAAGCACTATTGGCGCATCCCCGTTATGGATGGAGAATTCGTCTGCGAAGCCTCCACCGGCCTTACGAAGCAAGCAGTCGGCGGGGGCAACCTCCTGCTTCTTGCCGGCAGCAACGACCAGGCGCTGGTCGCTGCCGAAGCTGCTGCGGAGGCTATGCGGGAGGTGCCCGGTGTCATCCTGCCCTTCCCGGGCGGGGTGGTGCGTTCAGGCTCGAAGGTCGGCAGCAAATACAAGAGCGTGGTGGCCTCGACCAACGAATCCTATGCGCCCACATTGCGGGGCCAAGTGGACAGCGCGCTCGATGACGGCATCAATGCAGTGCTGGAAATCGTCATAGATGGCGAGACGGATCAGGCAGTCGCCGCCGCCATGAAGGCTGGCCTCGAGACACTTGTCGGATTGGGTCCGGAGCGGGGCGCGGCGCGTATCAGTGCCGGCAATTACGGCGGCAAACTCGGCAAGTTCCACTACCACCTGAAGGAGTTGCTGCCGTGACGCGCCTCACCTTTACGCTTCGGGTGGAACCGCCTGAACGGCTGGATCTATCGCCGCTCACCCCGCGAAAGCTCAATGGTATGGCGCGTGAGGAGATCGAGAGAACACGGCTCGGCCTTTCAAAGCGGAGCTTGAGCGTAGGGGATCTTTTCCGTGTCTCCGGCGATAACGCCGAGGACATCGTCTTTGAGGGCGGCAGCGAGCGTTTCGATGGTGTGGGTACGGATATGTCGGAAGGTACCGTCCGTGTGGAAGGCGACGCGGGCGCTCAAGCTGGCCGGCGAATGGCGGGCGGATCGCTTTTTATCGGGGGGCATGCCGGCCCCCATGCCGGCTCCGGCATGACCGGCGGGCGCATCGACATTCTTGGTGATGCGGGCGATTTTGCCGGCGGTCCGCTGGCTGGCGAAATGAGAGGCATGAACGGCGGTGTGCTCATTGTGCGCGGACGCGCTGGCGATCGCATCGGCGATCGCATGCGGCGCGGGCTCATTACCGTTCTCGGTGGCTGCGGTGACTATGCCGGCAGCCGCATGATCGCCGGCACGCTGGCGATTGCCGGCGGCGTTGGCCATCTGCCGGGATATCTGATGCGGCGCGGCTCTATTCTCCTGGACCGCCCGCCTGAGGAACTGTCGCCGAGCTTCGTTGAAAGCGGCAGCTGGGATAGCGTGTTCGCCTCCCTGGTTGATCGATACCTGATTGCGGAGAGCATTCTCGACCGGCCGCTCCTCAGCGGCGCCACCGGCCGATATTGCGGCGACAATGCGGTGTTGGGAAAGGGCGAAATCCTGTTTTCGCATCGGTAGAAAGCCCGCTCGGCCGGTCACGAGCGTTGGGCTCTCTCCTGGAGTTCTTCGGGAACGCCTTGCGCGTCAGCATCGTATTCAGACCCGATGCGGGGTCGCGATGGCGTTTTGAAAAACTGTCGGATTTGCCGGCATGGGACGCTGGACAGACGGAATTCTCATGCTATAACCCACGCGCTTCGCTTGCGAGATACTTGTTCTCGGCAGGAGAGGCAGCACACTCTGCCGAAAGGCATGCCCAGGTAGCTCAGTTGGTAGAGCAGCGGACTGAAAATCCGCGTGTCGGTGGTTCGATTCCGCCCCTGGGCACCATTTTTTCTCCGATGAATCAAAGATTTGGATGCTGGGCGTGGTTGCGCTCAGGCGGGCAAAATCGTGCTGGGTGTTGTTTTGGCGACAAAGCTCCGCAACACATTGGGTCCCGTGCGATGTTGGAGTGGTTAACACCGTATTTTGCGCCACACGCTGCCAGCAGCGCTGCGGGCCACGCACGCACTCCGAGCATCAAAATAGCGGTCGCAGCTTCGGCCGCGGAGCTGAGCAGAGCTATGGCCCGAAACCGGAATTGGTTTTCGAGAAAAACGCCGTGTTACCGCACGCGCATTGCTTCCTGGCCCTTGATGATGGGTTTCAGCAGGTATTCCAACACGGTCTTGGTGCCGGTTTGAATATTAACGTCGGCGATCATGCCCGGCTTGATCGGCAGTGGACCCTCCGGACCTTCGAGCGCCGCTTCGTTGGTGAGCACGCGGACGCGGTAATAAGGCTGCTCGTCGGCGCGCACCGTCTCGTCATTGATCGTGTCCGCACTGATAAAGACCAACTCGCCGTCCAGCGCGCCGTAAATCGTATAATCATAGGCGGTGATCTTTACTGTTGCGGGTTGCCCGGTGTGCAAAAAGGCCACGTCCTGCGGGCGGATCTCCGCTTCCACATAGAGTTTGTCGTCGAGCGGAACGATTTCCATGATCGTCTCCCCGGGCCCGATAACGCCGCCGCGTGTGGTCACCTCCAGATCCTTGACAATACCCCGAACCGGGGAGCGCAGAACGGTCCGTTCAAGTGCATCGCGTTTTTCGGTAAGCTGCTGTTGCAGGCTGGCAAGTTCGGTGCGCTTGGTTGCGAATGCCTCGTTGACCTCCTGGTAATAGGTGTTCTCCACATCCGTCAGTTCGCCGTGCAGATCCGAAACCGTACGCTGAAGCTGAATCTCCTCCACGGCGCTGGCGGCGCCACGGGCAACCATTGGGCGTATCAGGTTTAGCTGTTCCTCAGCCAGTTGCATCCGCTCCCTCAGGGAGGCGACCGATTCGTCCAGTCGGCGGCGGCGGGCTTCGAAAAGGTGCCGTTCCGCATTCACCACGTCGTCATGCTCCGCAACGTCCGCATCGAAGCGGATTTGAGTAGCCCCCGCCATTTCGGCTTGCAGACGGGCAAGCGCGGCCCTCAGCGCGAGCACGCGCCCTTTCAGATCCTGATATTCGGAGCGTACGCGCGTGTCGTCGAGTTCGGCGAGAACCTGGCCGGCGGCGACTTCCTCGCCCGCCCGCACGAGGATGTTGGTGACGATGCCACCTTCCAGACTCTGGATGATCTGGCCTCTGCTGAAGGGGATCACCTTCCCCATCCCGCGTGTGACTTCCTCCAGCGGCGCGTTAGCGGCCCACGTGAAGAAAACGGCGACGGTGAGTATGGTCAGCCATAGAGCGGGACGCTGAATTCGAGGCGCTGGAATACCGGAGATGACCGGCCGGTCGTCCCCAACGCCTCCCTCGTCGAGGCTTTGCGAAAGGTCAGCCATCGGCGTGCTCCGTCGATGCCCCGGCGTTTCGCGAACCATCTTTATCCGGCGAGGTGCGGTTGGAGGAAAGAGCCGCCAGCACCCCTTCCACCGGCCCGTCGGCGACCAGCCGGCCGCCCTTGACGACGATGGCCCGTTCAACGAGGGAAAGAACCGGCTGTCGGTGCGTCGCCACCACCAGCGTGCGGCCGGGGAGCCATGCCTGCATCCTTCTGATCACCCGCATTTCAAGGGTGTGATCCATCGCGGCCGTGGGCTCGTCCAGAAGCACCACCCGCGGATCGCGCAGCCAGATGCGGGCAAGGCCGATCGATTGGCGCTGTCCGCCCGAAACACCCGTGCCACCCTCGCCGATCTGCCGGTCCAGCCCGTGGGGGTGATCTTTGACAAGGCTCTCGGCACCGACGAAGGCCAGCGCCTCGAGCAGTTCCTCGTCCTCTTTTGCCGGCAGGCCGAGTGTCAGATTATCCCGCAATGTTCCATAGAAGAGGCGTGTATCCTGCGGCAGATAGGCGACAGACCTTCGTATGTCGGCGGGGTCCAACTGGCGGATATCGATGCCGTCGAGCAGGAATTGTCCTTGCGTGGGCTGGTACAGGCCGGAAAGCATTTTCAGCAGTGTGGATTTGCCCGAGCCGTTGGTGCCAAGAAGCGCGGTGGCCGTGCCCGGCTCAAGGTCAATGCCCGATATCTGCAGGGCCGCGTCGCTGTAGTCGTCATAGCGGAAGGTGACGTCCTCCAGATGATATGCGCCGCGCAGTTGCGGACGATGCACCAGCTTGCGATCCCGCGGCCTGTCGACGGGAGCGGTCATGATTGTCTCCGCCCCGGCCATTGCGGCGCGCATTTGCTGCCAGCGTGAAAAGATGCCGGCGAGTTGCGTCAAAGGGGCAATGGTGCGTGAGGAAAGGATGGCGCAGGCAAGCAGACCGCCGCTCGTCAACTCTCCGGCGGCGATCTGAAAGACGCCAACCACCAGCACCAATATGTAGCTCCCCTGCTGAGCAGCCGTGGCGGAAAATGTGAGCGTGCTGGTCAGGGCACGCATGCGCGCCCCATTGCCGGCAAGCACCTTCGTATACTCCTCCCACAGACGCTGGAAGCGGCCTTCGCCCTGCAGGGATTTGACGGTTTCCGCCCCCGACATTGCTTCAATCAGCAGTCCGTTGCGAATGGAGCCTTCTTTGAGATGCTGGCGTGACATCCTGGAAAGCGGCCATTGCGCCAGCAGGCCGGGAATGACGATGCAGGGAACGGCGGCAACCAGCACCCAGGCCACGGGCCCGCCGATCATGGCGACAACCCCGATAAAGAGAAAGACGAAGGGCAGGTCGCTAAGAGCACTGATCGTGGTGGAGGTGAAAAACTCCCGCACGGCGTCGAATTCGCGCACCTGATTGGTAAAGGAGCCGGTCGAGCTTGGACGCGCGTTAAGGCGAAGCCCCAATGCCTGTTCGAAAATGCGCGAGGAGATCGCGACATCCAGCCTGCGACCGACGATGTCCAGGAGATGACTGCGCACGACGCGCATCGTGGCTTCTATGATGATGGCCAGCGCGACCCCCAATGTGAGCACCCACAGAGTGGCGAACGCCAGATTGGGGACCACGCGGTCGTAAATCTGCATGGAATAGAGCGACGTTGTAATCGCAAGCATGTTGGCAACGGCAGCCGCAACAGCGATTTCCGCGTAGTTCCATCTGTATCGCCACACCTCGCTCCAGAACCAGTGACGCTTTCCCGCAGGGGCGAAACCGTCTGCGCGACCATCCGCGCGGACAACCGGTGCGGCGAACACGACGAATCCGGAATGGCTCGCCTCCAGCCTTTCGAGCGGCGTCACTTCCTGCCGCGAGTCCATTTCCGGCCGGATGATGGTGCACCGCCCGTTTTCAACCTTGCTTAGAATGCATGTGCCGCCGTCCTCCTGGATGAGAAGGACGGGCAGCAGGTCGGAGGCGATGGTTCCAAGCTTCTTTCGTTGCTTGACCCGAACATCGAGATCGGCGCGCGCGGCGGCGCGACGCAGAAGCGCCGGGGTCAGACAGCCATCCACCAGAGGCAGACCGGCTGTCAGCGCTCCGGGGCTCGAAGGTCTGTCGTAGAGCTGGCACAGCAACAGGAGCCCCTCCAGCAGATCATCCTGTGGTGCGCCGGGGGTGGGGAGAGACCGCTGGCTCATCGTGTTGGAAGCGACCCTCATGTCAGCGTCCCTCCAGATTGACCTGAAGCGAACTCATCAGGTGGCCGAGTGCGGCAGCGGCGGAATACTGGAGGCTCACAATGTCGTAGCGCGCATTGATGAGACCGTTCTCGATTCGGAAGACATCTGCTTGAACGTTAACGAGATCTGCGACGGACCGTGTGCCGATCTTGAACTGGTCCTCATAAAGGTCGCGCAGGCTGCGGGCGTTTTCGAGTTGTTCCCTAAGGATTCTGATGCGGCTGCGCAGTGTCGGTTCCCGGTCAACCAATTCGTCCACCCTGATGGTCGCCTCGCGGCGGGCAGCCTCGGCGGCCCACTTGGCGCTTGCGGCTTCCAGCTCCGCGGCCTCGACCCGATTAAAGTTCCGGAGGCCCTTTACCGTGGGACCCGTAACGCGAAGCCCAACTCCGGTCGCCGGGTCATCGATGTCGCGGCCGCGTATGTAGGCTTCCGCGCTCAGCTTCGGCAGCAGGCCGGCGCGCTCCATGCTTGCGGCGTTGCGGGCAGCCTCCTGACGCGCGCGTGCGGCGACTACTGCCGGGGCATTCAGCGTCGCCGCTGCCACATTGCCTTGCTTGAGTAGATCAAGCGGCAGTTCGGGGATTTCCGCCAATGCTTTCGGCTCCAGGCCAACCCGCGTGTAATAGACACTAAGCGCGTTGCGCAGCGCTCCGCGTGCGTCGGCAAGGGAGGAATGGGCCTCGCCCTCATGCACGCCAGCAAGCTCAACCTCCGTCGCGTCACCCACACCGCCGCTTGCACGGTCGTTGGCAAGGCGGGTGAAGCGCCGATGGGCATCCAGATTCTCGTGAGCGGCATCAACGAGACGGCGGCTGCGTTGTACGGCGATGTGGGCTTCGACAGCCTCTAGAGCGGCCAGTTCGGCTGCTTCCAGAAGGTTGGCCTCTGCGGCCCGTTCCTGCGCCTTTGCCCGGCCTATATCAGCACCCGTGCGGCCCCAGTCGTAAATGGGTTGGGCGAGCGAAAGCTCATAATCGTAGGCTTGATCGGTGCCCACGCCGGCCTCGCTCTGGAATTCGGGGTGAAATCCCGCATATGCGATCTTCACGTCGACATTGGTACCCGAAAGGTCTGCCTGCGCACGGCGGACCTTCGGGCTGTGCCGCAGCGCGGCCGCAACTGTGGTGTGGATATCAATGGCCGTTCGGGAATGGGTGCCGGCGGTGGAAAAACCGGTGCCGCTGCGTATGCGTGCAGTCTCTGTTTTCGGACCGGATGTGTTGGGGGCTGCCGGATGTGTAGCGTCGGATGACTTCGCCGGCGCCGCGCCGGCCATGTCGAGGGGCTGGTCGATTGCTGCATTGCAGCCATGCAGGACGAGACTCGCGAGCACGAGTCGGCTGACCGACAGCAGGCGTTTCCATTGACGGCGATCGCTCGAAAGAAAGATCAACGTGAAAGTCCTATGAGAATGCCCCGGTTTCGTGGTGAAGAATTTTAACCGCTGCCAACCGCCGAACCGGGCGGTGAGATTCAACCGCTCCTGCCTGCTTCCTGGAACTGTCGCAGTTCGCCGCGACAGGTGTCCGTGAAAGGTTCCGGTAGGCCATTGTCTGGGCACCCGTCTGTTACTGGGAACCGTTTACAATGTCGGGAGATATTCCTGTAAGCAGGTTATACGTAAATAGCTGTTCTATGAGTCTGCCGCACGCATCCCGGAATTTCGGGGATGACGTGGCAGGTATTTCGGCCGGCAGCGTACCTCGCGCGGCGATTCAGTGGGGTGATCGGCGAAAATTGAGGCGCTCGCAAACAAGGCTCGATCTGAGATTGTCTTAAACAATGTCGCCGGGGCCTAAACAACCGTCTTTCGCTCGGGCAAAGGCTGCGCACACTCATGGCCGAGATGCGTCTGGGAGCGCCAAGAGCCTGACCGATATCACGCGTCGGTGTTTCTAGACCGATGTTCTCCGCTCCCGGAGCAGGAAGCAGGCGGCGGCAGGCAATTTCAGCGCTTCGGCGGTTTTCAGCCGTTGCGGCGTGTAAAAGCCGGCCTCGTGCAGGCAATTGATCGTGCCAGCCACCGCACCGCCAATGACGATGGGAATATTGACCACCGCTTCGCAGCCGAGCGAACGGATCAATTCGTGGTCGCCGAAGACCTGGGCGATGCTTTCGATGTCGTTGGCGACGAATATTTGTCGCTCATCGAGCACCTGCCGCGTCCAGTCCGAGGCTTCAACCGGCTTGGTTCCGGAGACTGGATAAGCGTCCGGCATGTTGGAATAAAAGCGTTCTGCCAGGCGCGTGGTGAAATCGAAACTCATGAGCGTAAACAGTTTCGCGCCCAACGTCCGCACGGTCAGGTCAAACAGCGCCTCACAGGCGGTCTGCGGCTGGCCTTCTGCGGCCGAGAGAGCTCTCGTGAAGGCGATGTAGTCGGAGGCCTCTGTCATGCATCCTCCCAATCCGTGATTCGTTCGTGGGGCGTCACCCGGTCATTCGCGCATTTCGATCCGGCTTTCAATGGCGTGAGCCATGTTTCGGTTGAGCGGTCCATGAGGACGCGCGCTTTGAATATCAGGCGGATCGTATATGTTTGCGAATGTCATCAGCACGGGCTGCCCGTGTCTCCACCAATCAAGAATTTCAGGTAAGATAATGCTGCACATATTTTCACGAACGATCGCCGTCTCCCTTCTTGCAATCTTCACCACCGCTGCCGCCCAAGCGGCAAGCATCGACTGTGCAGACGCCAGCACGGCTGATGAGACTGCTGTGTGCAATTCGTCCGCTCTGTCGCAACTTGATGCGGAGATGGCCTCTTTGTGGTTCACCTATGAGAAAATCCCATTCCTGATGGGTGGGAGCGCGGCACGCGCCGACGAAGCCAGGGCATTTCTGGAAAAACGCAGTGAGTGCGGCAGCGACGAGGAATGCCTGCGTTCCGCCTATGAGGCTCGTATCGACACGCTGAAGCAAGGCATTGAAAATTGGATCAAGAGCACGGCCGGTACGAACAGTCTGCCGCAATGGTCCTCAGATGCGCTGCCGGCCGCTGTCCAGGAAATCACCGCAAGCTATAACGAGATGTGCGTCGGGCTCGCCGGTACCATGAAGCCGGGCGCGGACCGCCCGCTCGTCATGACAGCGGATCTCGACGGCGATGCGGTCCAGGATTTCGTACTCAACCCCCAGAATCTGCAATGCAGTGCCGCCGCGACTGCTTTTTGCGGCAATGGGGGCTGTCAGATATTACTGGCGCTTTCCCACAATGATTATGCTGATCCGGTGGAGATCCTGGGGGGCGCACCATCGCTCAGGCAGGGCAGCGAGCAAGGCACCGTTCTCGATGTGTGGGTGGATAAAGTGAACTGTGGTGACACGGGCCCGACGGAGGAGTGCCTTGCAAGCTATGTCTGGCAGGATGGAAAGCTTTCGGTCACCCATATGGGCCGGACATCCGGGAACTAGGCATTCTGGGCGTTGCGCAGGCGGGTCGGCGTTCTATGCACTCTTCACAAACACGTTGTTTCACGGCAGTAGCATGGCAACGACGATGCTGCGCAGGTGGGGTGTGACACAGGCAACAGGTAGTGTTCGGCAATGGCTTGGGGTGGCAGGCGATCGGCTTGTCGCTCATCGTGCCGTATTGGCGGCCTCTGCTACCGGCCTTCTGACGCTCGATCTGCTCATGGGCGGACGCGGGATCGCGGCGGCGGTGGCAGTTCTCTTCGTCGTCGCGGTTGCCGTACTCTTGCCTTCCAAGCGCGAAACCTCCCGCGCCGCGCGATCCAGCGCGCCCGCAAATAGCGCCAATGGACTGTCCGCGGTCGAACTTGCGGCAGCGGTGCAGGACCCACTCTACATCTTTGATCGCGACGGGGCGGTGGTCCATGCAAATGAAAACGCCAAGGCCGCTTTTGGGCCGATCGCCCCCGGCGTTTCGCTGCAACTCACATTCCGTGCGCCGGAGAGGCACGACTTTAGTGCGCGGGTGCTTGACGGGGAGACTGCCCCGCTGGCCATCGATTTGTCCGAGCGTGTCCCATTC
>JAJUHJ010000015.1 GCA_029279965.1 Phyllobacteriaceae bacterium | reverse complement strand
TTCAACATTATTCAGGATCGTATTTCGCGCGCGCGCCTTGCCGGCGATCCACCGGATATTTCGCTACAGCCGAAGCTCGGACGTATCGGCTTAACGGAGTTCTACCGTGCCGATGAAGCCATCAGGCTTGGTTATGACGCCACCAGAGCGCAACTCCCCGAGATTGAGCGCATGTTGACTGTTCTGACACGATGAACAGGGCTTGCGCGTTCAGACTTTCTTGTGCCCCGGTACCAAAGCTTGAATGGTGGTGCCTTCAGGCCTCGGCCGCATCCGTAAGGCGCAATTGAATGGACCGCATGCCGTTCCAGTGATTGACTGCAAGCTGGCCCGCAACATGCACTGTGGCGCCGCGCTTCTCGAACAGAAATTTCCCCAGTTCGGTTTCGGCCGCCCGAAAAGCAATCGCCTGCAGCCTCGCGCCCGAATGAGCACGCAAATCCGCCCGGATATGGCCGTTTCCCACAATGCGCGCATCTGCGAGGCGGTGGCGCGGCAGGGCCAGAGTGGGCGCAGGATGGCCGGAGCCGTAAGGCCCGGCCGCCTCCAGCATATCAAACAGGTCGAAAGTAGCACCGTCGGCGGAAAGGGCCGCGTCGATCTTGAGGCTGTCGGCCTGACGCAAGGCCGATACCGCCGCCCCTGCTCTCTCCTCAAGAAAAGCGCGCAAAAGACCAAGTTTCTTCCGCTCCACCGTAATGCCGGCTGCCATCGCATGCCCGCCGCCTTTGACGAGCAGGCCTTCAGAAACGGCTTCGCGCACCAGCCGTCCGAGATCGAAACCGGCTATGGAACGGCCGGAGCCGGTGCCGATGCCATTGGCGTCGAAGGCAACCGCAAAAGCCGGCCGACGCCCCTGCTCCTTTAACCGGGAGGCAATCAGCCCAACGATGCCCGGATGCCACTTATCGCTCGCCGTGACGAGAACAGCCGGGCCCTCGCCGCTCGCAAGCTCTGCCTCGGCCTCCGCGCGCGCTTCTGCCAGCATGGCAGCTTCCATATCCTGGCGCTCCCGATTCAGCCTGTCGAGCGTTTCCGCTATTGCTTCCGCCTCCGCAATTTCCAGTGCGGAAAGCAGATTGCTGCCGAGTGCGGCATTGCCGATGCGCCCGCCCGCATTGATGCGCGGCCCGATGAGAAAACCGAAATGATACGGATTGAGCGGCTCGCCGATCCGCGAAACGCGCGCCAGCGCGGAAAGACCCGGTGTCTGCATCTGCCGGGCCGCAAGCAGACCTTTGACCACGAAAGCGCGATTGACGCCGACCAGCGGCACCACGTCGCAAACGGTTGCCAGCGCCACCAGATCCAGCATCGACAAGAGGTCCGGTGGCGGCGGGGCTGACAATTTCTTACGCAGGATGCGGGTGGTTTGCACCAGCGTCAGGAAAACGACACCGGCCGCGCACAAATGCCCCTGCCCTGACAGATCATCCTCACGGTTCGGATTGACCACCGCCACAGCATCAGGCAGTGCGCCACCCACCTGATGGTGGTCAAGCACGACCACCTGCGCGCCTGCCTCATTGGCGGCCGCGATAGCGGGGCCGCTGTTCGTGCCGCAATCCACCGTGACGATCAAACGCGCTCCCCGCCGGACCAAGTCACGCATGGCTTCCGGATTCGGGCCGTAACCCTCAAAGATGCGGTCGGGGATGTAGATTTCCGCCTCGATGCCATAATGCGCAAAGAAGCGTTTCATCATGGCCGACGCGGCGGCGCCGTCGACATCGTAGTCTCCAAAAATCGCGACGCGCTCGCGGGCAACAACAGCCTCGGCAATGCGGGTCGCTGCCTTCTCCATATCCGTGAGCGTAACCGGATCGGGCAGGAGTTCGCGGATGGAAGGCGCGAGGAAGCGCTCCGCCACTTCCTGGGAAACGCCGCGGCCGGCCAACACTCGTGCAACGATCTCTGGCATGCCGTGGCTCTGCGCCATGCCGAGCGCCAGGTTTTCGCCGCGCGCGTCCAGCCGGTGCTCCCACGAGACACCGCGCGCCGACTTTTTGACGTCGAGAAAATATCGCCGCTCGCCGCTCAAATCCCCAACCTTCCGAGCATATCGCCGTCAGATGGACTCACCTGACGTCCGCATAAAACAAGGATACCGGATGATGATAAACGGCTTGAGAGGCAAATTGTAAAGGCTTCAGAACTTGTCCAGATCCTGATGCCGTGCCTTGATTTCACGGACCGTGCGCGAGGAGGAGCGCATGACAATGGTGTGGGTCTGAATGGAATCACGGCCGAATTTCACGCCGGAAAGCAGATTGCCGTCCGTCACACCGGTAGCGGCGAACAGCACGTCGCCGCTCGCCATCTCGTCCATGCGATAGACCTTGTTCGGGTCCGAAATGCCCATTTTGGCGGCACGAGCCAGCTTCTCCTCGGTGTTGAGCTGCAAGCGACCCTGCATTTGACCGCCGATACAGCGCAGTGCCGCGGCAGCCAGAACGCCTTCCGGCGCGCCGCCGATCCCCATATAGATGTCGATGCCCGTTTCATCGGGGTTGGTGGTGTGCATGACACCGGCCACGTCACCGTCCCCGATAAGCCGAATGGCCGCGCCCGTTGCGCGCACTTCCTCGACAAGGCGCGCATGGCGCGGCCGGTCCAGGATGCAGGCAGTGATCTCGGACACTGGCGTGCCCTTGGCCTTGGCGAGGCGTTCGATGTTCTCGGTTGCCGGCGCATCAAGATCGACAATGCCCTCGGGATAGCCAGGCCCGACGGCTATTTTCTCCATGTAAACATCCGGCGCATAAAGCAGGCTCCCGCGCTCGGCGATGGCTATGACGGCCAGCGAGTTGGGCAGGTTCTTGGCACAGATTGTCGTCCCTTCGAGCGGATCGAGCGCTATGTCCACCTCCGCCCCCTCGCCGAGGCCCACTTCCTCGCCGATATAGAGCATCGGCGCCTCGTCGCGCTCGCCCTCGCCAATCACCACGGTGCCGGCAATCGGCAGACGGTTGAGCTCGGTGCGCATGGCGTCCACCGCGGCCTGGTCCGCCGCCTTCTCGTCTCCCCTGCCGCGCAGCCGCGCCGCAGCGACGGCCGCCCGCTCCGTCACGCGCACAAGTTCGAGTGTAAGAATCCGGTCAAGGCCGGCATGTGGGTCTTTGGGCATGAAGGTCATCCCTGTTCTCCCGGAAAGAGCGCGATCGGCACGACAGTTGCAGACACTCGCCAGATTGTTGTGGCAAAGTGCACAGCGGACGGCAAGAGCAGCATGCTCTTCCTACTAACTTGAATCGTTTGAATAAATTATAAGGGCTGGTTCCCAGTCCACCGCCAGCCAAAGCGGGCTTCTTCTTCAGGCAACCCGCTCGATCCGGATAACCTGCGGCTTTGTCGTCAGATGCCCATCCTTTGTAATGCTATCTACGGCCCTGCGCACGGCAGCCTCCGTCGTCTCGTGGGTGACGAGGACAACGGTTTTGTGCGCGGCCTCATCTGCGTCGCCGTGCTGAACAATTGATTCCAACGAAATATCATTCTCTGCCATCCGGCGGGCAATATCGGCAAAGACGCCGATCCGGTCATGCACGGTCAGGCGGATGAAATAGCCGCCCGCATGTGCGCGCATGCGTGCCCGCTTATAGGGCGCCAAATCCTTGGCCGGCCAGCCGAAGACGGGCCCGTGCTGAAAACCGGGCCGACTCTTGGCGATATCCGCTATATCGCCGATGACGGCCGATGCCGTGGCGTCGCCGCCGGCACCGGGTCCGGAGAGCAGAAGCTCGCCCAGCATATCGGTCTCAATCGCCACCGCGTTGGTCACGCCGTGAACCTGTGCGATAACGGAACTTACCGGCACCATCGTAGGATGAACACGCTGTTCGATGCCGCTGTCTGTTTTCTGCGCAACGCCGAGCAATTTGATGCGGTAGCCGAGTTCGCTTGCTGCTTTTATGTCGGCCTGCGTGATGTTGGAAATGCCTTCCATATAGATATCGTCTGCAGAAATGCGGCAACCAAAAGCGATGCTCGTCAGGATAGAGAGTTTGTGCGCGGTATCATGGCCTTCAATGTCGAAGGTTGGATCGGCCTCGGCATAGCCGAGTTCCTGCGCATCTTTCAGGCAATCCTCGAAACTCAGCTTCTCCGCTTCCATGCGTGTCAGGATATAGTTGCAGGTGCCGTTCATGATGCCGAAAACGCGGTTGACCTGATTGCCGGCAAGTGCCTCGCGCATGGTCTTGATGACGGGAATACCGCCAGCTACTGCAGCCTCGTAATTGAGGAGCACGCCATTTTGCTCCGCGATCGCCGCGAGTTCGACCCCATGTTTCGACAGAAGCGCCTTGTTGGCCGTCACCACGTGATGACCGGCTTCGAGCGCAGCGCTCACAGAGGCGAGCGCCGGGCCATCTTCCCCTCCGATCAGCTCCACGAAAACTTCGATCTCCGACGAGCGCGCCAGCGCCACGGGATCGTCGAACCACTGCGCATTGCCGAGTTCAATTCCGCGGTCGCGAGTGCGGTCGCGCGCGGACACCGCCACGGGCGCGATTTCACGACCGCACAGGCGGGTCAGCTCGTGCCCTTTGTCACCAAGCATCCGTACGACACTCGATCCCACGGTGCCAAGACCAGCAATTCCAATGCGCAAGGCGTCAGCCATATTGGGCGCGTTCCTTCAGATTATGTCGTTTAGTTTGCTCAGCGCTGAGCGGTGAGCGGTAAGACGTTGTCGAGCGTCTCTGGTGCGGTGAGCAGAAAACGCTTGATACTGCGCGCGGCCTGACGAATGCGATGCTCGTTCTCCACGAGCGCGATGCGCACATAGTCGTCGCCATGCTCGCCGAAACCAATGCCGGGAGCCACAGCCACCTCCGCCTTCTCCACGAGCAGCTTCGAGAACTGGAGCGAGCCGATCGGCCGGAACGGTTCGGGGATCGGCGCCCAGGCAAACATGGTGGCCGGCGGCGGCGGCACATGCCAGCCGGCACGTCCGAAGCTTTCCACCAGCACATCGCGCCGCCGCTGATAGGTGCTGCGCACCTCCTCGATCTCGGCGCCATCGGAGTTCAGGGCCGCTGCAGCTGCCACCTGAATCGGCGTGAAGGCTCCATAGTCGAGATAGGATTTGACGCGCGAAAGCGCGGCGATCAGCCGTTCGTTGCCGACCGCAAAGCCCATCCGCCAGCCAGGCATGGAAAAGGTCTTCGACATCGAGGTGAATTCGACCGTAACATCCATCGCGCCAGGGACCTGCAGAACGGACGGCGGCGGATTGTCGTCGAAATAGATCTCAGCATAGGCAAGATCCGACAGGATGATGGTGTCGTTCTTGCGCGCGAAGGCGACAATGTCCTTGTAGAAATCCAGTGAAGCGATGCAAGCCGTCGGGTTTGACGGATAGTTGAGGATGAGCGCCAGCGGCTTGGGAATGGAGTGACGCACGGCCCGTTCCAACGCAGGAATGAAAGCGTCATCCGGTTCCGCCTGCATGGAGCGGATGACACCGCCCGACATGATGAAACCAAACGCGTGAATGGGATAGGTCGGATTGGGACACAGGACCACGTCGCCGGGCGCAGTGATCGCCTGCGCCATGTTGGCAAACCCTTCCTTCGAGCCGAGCGTCGCCACGATCTGGGTCTCGGGATCAAGCTTCACGCCGAAGCGGCGTGCGTAATAGGCGGCCTGGGCGCGGCGCAGGCCGGGAATGCCCCGTGAGGACGAATAGCGATGCGTTCGCGGATCGCGCACCACGTCGCAGAGCTTGTCGACGATCGCCTGCGGCGTCGGCAGGTCGGGATTGCCCATGCCGAGGTCGATGATATCGGCGCCCTCGGAACGGGCGCTGGCCTTCAGGCGATTGACCTGCTCGAACACATAGGGCGGAAGGCGGCGGACCTTGTGAAATTCTTCCATGACATTGTTCCGAACGAGTGGCAGCCCGGTTCTCATACACATCTTCACCGGAGCGGTCGATAGGTCTGAGACGCGTTGTTTTATTGCGACGCCTCTATTTCACGCAGCCGCCGCTCGGCGTGCTCGCGCGCAACCCGACGCAATTGCTCCGCATCCCCGCCCGGTGCGGCGGCCGCACCTCCCAACTGGCGCAGCGCCATCAATTCCTCGACGGTCTGTTGCCGCTCCGCATCCGTCAATTGCGGGGCGGCGGGTGTGACGGGAAGGTTGAGATTGGGGTAGTTGGCAGGCAGAGCGCCCCGCGTCGTGGTTTCAGCCGTGGCATCATTCGCCGCGGTGCTGGAGCAGGACGCCAGCAGACCGGGCATGAGACACGCGGCCGCAAGGCAGATCGACGAAAACAGTCGTATGCGACCGATGATTTTCATATCGTGTTCCCAAGCATGGCGTTAGGATGCTGTACTTCAGCATAACACAAAGACGGGGGTCCAGCGCGAATTGAAGGGCGATGGCAACAGGGAGAAGCAAAATCAGGCGACCGAGAGCGCTTGGGCCAACGCCTACAGCGTGAAGGATCCGGAGCTCTTCGCGCGCAATCTTACCCGCGCCATCGAGGAAGCCGGTAAAGTTGCCGCCGCGTGGACGCGTCCGCCGGAGAACGGCAGTCCGCCGGAAGCCGCTACCGAGCCCGCAGTCGAAATGGTCAAGGTCCTGTCCCGTCTCACCGAATACTGGCTCGGCGATCCCTCGCGCGCGCTGGAGGCACAGACGCGGCTGTTCGCCCGATATCTGAGCGTATGGACAAATTCCATTGGCGTTCTGACTGGAGGTCAGGCAGCGGGCGAAGGCATTCAGCCGGAAGAGAGAGACAAGCGTTTCGCCGACCCGGACTGGACGGATCATCCTTTTTTCGACTTCCTCAAGCAGGTCTATCTGGTGACCGCGCAATGGGCGGCCGAACTGGTGGAGAACACGGAGGGTCTCGATGAGGAAACGCTTCGCAAGTCGCGCTTTTACGTTCGCCAACTTACCGAGGCGCTCTCCCCAACCAATTTCCTCCTGACGAATCCGCAGGTGCTGCGAGAAACCCTTGCATCGGACGGCGAGAATCTGGTGCGTGGCATGCAGATGCTGGCCGAGGATGTGGCCGCTGGAAAGGGCGAATTGCGGCTGCGCCAGACCGACGATGCGAAGTTCGAGCTCGGCCGCAACATTGCCGCAACGCCTGGCAAGGTGGTGGCGCGGGGCGACCTTGCCGAAATCATTCAGTATCAGCCGACCACGGCAGAAGTGCTGCGCCGGCCACTCCTCATCGTGCCCCCCTGGATCAACAAATATTATGTGCTCGACCTCGGTCCCGAGCGATCCTTCATCCGTTGGGCGGTGGACCAGGGCCACACCGTTTTCGTCATCTCATGGGTTAATCCGGACGAGCGCCACGCCGATAAGGGTTGGGAGGCATATATTCGCGAAGGCATAGAGTTCGGCCTTGATGCGATCGAGGCGCGCACCGGAGAACAGACCGTCAATGCGGTCGGCTATTGCGTCGGCGGCACCTTACTGGCCAGCGCCCTCGCCCTGATGGCGCAAGAAGAAGACCGCCGGATAGCCGCCGCCACATTTCTCGCCGCACAGGTGGACTTTACGCATGCGGGAGAACTGAAGGTGTTTGCCGATGCGGATCAAGTGGCCGCGCTCGAAAAGGCTATGGAGGCAAAAGGCTATCTGGAAGGTACGCGCACGGCGATGGCCTTCAATATGCTGCGGGCGCGCGAACTTATCTGGCCGTATGTGGTGAACAACTATCTGCGCGGGCGCCAGCCGTTGCCTTTCGACCTTCTCTACTGGAACTCCGATGCAACACGCCTCTCCGCCGCGAACCATTCCCAGTATTTACGTGAATGCTATCTGGAAAACAATCTGGCCGAGGGGCGCGCGGTAGTGCGCGGGCGGCGACTCAGCCTCGCCGACATCGATATTCCCGTCTATAACGTCGCTGCAAAGGACGATCACATCGCACCGGCAAAATCCGTCTTTGCGGGCTGCCGTCTTTTCGGAGGGCCGACAGAATTCGTGCTGGCCGGCTCCGGCCACATTGCCGGCGTCGTAAACGCTCCGAAGCTCGGAAAGTATCAGTACTGGACCGGCCAGGAGATGACCGAAAGCCTCGACGACTGGCTGATGAAGGCGCGCCCCAGCAGCGGCTCCTGGTGGCCACACTGGCATTCATGGCTGGAAAAGCAAGACGACACGCGGACACCAGCGCGAGCATTTGACAGAGGTGAAAAGCTGCTTGGAGAAGCGCCGGGCGAGTATGTCCGGGTTCGCATCTAACGTGTCGATGGTCCGGACCGACAGTATTATCTATTTGCGATGATGATATAATTTCGTTACGACTTAAGTCCGTCTGGATGTTATCAGGCGCCGGGCGTCGTTCCGGAGGCGATTCCAGAGCACGAATTGCCGGAGAGGAAATATTTTGACTGCCAGCAAGGCAGCCTTTGCTGCGAAGATTGAATCGAGAAGTTTGTCGGCGCGTCGCACCGTCGGGGTGGTCTTTGCCTGCGTTTTCGCGGCGTCCTGCTCTGCCTCCGGAGGCGACACCGCGTATGATCTCCTCGCCAATGGCGAGGATACGGCTACGTTGCAAAATAGCGCGGAAACAGCCGTCTTGCCATCGTTCCGTCCGTCCGACCGACTGGAAGTGACGTCGACGCAGAAGGAAGAAGAGGCAGCCCAAAGCGAGATGCCGCAGACGGTCGTGGCCGCTGCGGAGATTGATGCAACGACGGGCGCGACTGCGCAAGAGCAGTCGGGCCATCATTCTACCGAACGAGAGCCCACCGGAGACGAGGACACAGGCGCGCGGGCGGAAGTCCCCTCCTCCGATGGGGCCGCATCTGCGCAGGTCGAATCTCAGGAAGCTCCGTCAGCAGAGGCGGATTCCGCCGCCGCAGCGCCGGAACAGGACATGGCCGAGAGCGTCGGCGACGATTCGCCTGCCACTTCAAAGCGCAGCCTGCTTTCTGCCTTTTTCGCCCCATCCAAAAAGAACACGCCCTTTCCCGAAACGTCAGCGCCTTCCAGGGTGGAGGAAGAAAAGGCCGACAGCGACGCGGAAAAGCCGGTGGTCACGCTCGCTTCAGCAAGCAGCCCCGCCACCGCCTCACTGGCTGGTGGCTATGCGCTGCCAGGTGTTCGCGGAAGCGATCAGTTGTTCGACATCAGCAGCAAGTCGGGTGTTCATGACGAAGACAGCCTCGACCTCTACGAGGCTGCTGATGAAAGCTATCAGGTGGCCTATGCCGCAGGGCTGGCCCGTCTTGCCCCGAACGGCCTCATCAGACAGCGCGAAGATGTCGACGTCTCCTGCTTCAAGCCTGAACTGGTGCGGCTACTGAAGAACATCGAACGGCGGTTCGGCAAGCGCATCATGGTCACGTCCGGCTATCGCAGCCCAGCCCACAACAAGCGTGTACGCGGCGCGCGCAAATCCATGCACATGCAATGTGCCGCCGCTGACATTCAGATCGAAGGCGTCGGCAAATGGGAGTTGGCACGTTACGTTCGCTCTTTGCCCGGTCGCGGGGGCGTTGGCACCTATTGCCACACAAAATCGGTACATGTGGATGTCGGTCCGCATCGCGACTGGAACTGGAACTGCAGGCGCTAACACCGATAGCCGTTCCGCCCTCAAACAGTGAAACCGCTCAGGTTCCGATAAGCGGCGAATGAAAAATCTTCATGAAGGAGGCGAAGACGGGTTGCCCGCGTAGAGGAAGCTTACTATAAGGCGCTTCGACTTGCCAGCGCCCATCGTCTAGCGGTCTAGGACGCCGCCCTTTCACGGCGGAAACACGGGTTCGAGTCCCGTTGGGCGTGCCATCTCTCCAAGTCTACACAAGTCACCTCCGCCAATCTATGTACCAAGCAGGGCTGACAAGCCTGGCTGTTATCGTCCGCTGCGGATGCAGTATCATCGTCAGAGCAGATTCCAATCGACATTCGCTCCTATCCATGAAGTTCCCTTCCCCGCTAATCGAAGCGCGGCTTATCCGCCGCTACAAGCGTTTTCTGGCCGATGTCACATTCGCTGACGGCACGGAGATTACCGTGGCGGTTCCAAATACCGGCTCCATGCTCGGCTTGACGACGCCGGGTTCGCGCGTCCTGCTGTCAAAATCGGCCAATCCAAAGCGCAAATACGCCCACACGCTGGAGATCGTCGAGGCTGACGGAACGCTGGTCGGCATCAATACGGGCCTGCCCAACCGGCTCGCCGCGGAAGCCATTGGCGCCGGACTGGTGAGTGATCTTCACAGCTATCCCGTTGTCAAACCCGAGCAGCGCTATGGCGAGCGCTCCCGCATCGATTTTCTACTGCAACATCCCGAGCGCCCACCGGCCTATGTGGAGGTGAAGAATGTTCACTATATGCGCGAAGCAGGACTTGCCGAGTTTCCCGACACCGTAACTGCGCGCGGTGCCCGTCACTTGGAGGAACTGGCTGCCATGCGGGCAAACGGTGCACGCGCCGTGATGATCTATGTGGTGCAGCGGGCCGACTGCGAGCGCTTCCGGCTGTGTGCCGATCTCGACCCCACCTATGCGGCGGCTTTTGCTGTGGCAAAGCGTGCCGGGGTTGAAGCTTTCGTGATAGGGTGCC
The DNA here is from genome assembly GCA_029279965.1 of Phyllobacteriaceae bacterium. Classification (GTDB taxonomy): domain Bacteria; phylum Pseudomonadota; class Alphaproteobacteria; order Rhizobiales; family Rhizobiaceae; genus Chelativorans. The sequence goes on along the minus strand of JAJUHJ010000015.1, from coordinate 31,378 downwards.
AAATCAGTGCGGACGGGATCAGTCCCGATCGCGTCATCGAAATGGAACTCCAGGATTAGGTTACGGCCGATGGTCACCTATCTCGACGCCGAAGCGGCACCCATGCGCAATACAGGCCAAATCCGCCTGTACGATGAGGCAGCTTTTGAAGGCATGCGCAAAGCGTGCAGGCTGACCGCCCAATGCCTTGACGAACTCGCCTCGATGGTTGAACCGGGTATCACCACGGCGGCCATCGATCGTTTCGTGTTCGAGTATGGCATGGATCATGGCGCCATTCCCGCTACGCTCAATTATCGCGGCTATACCAAGTCCACCTGCACGTCCATCAATCACGTGGTCTGCCACGGCATTCCAGACGAGAAACCGCTTAGAAACGGCGACATCGTCAACATAGACGTGACCTATCTGTTGGATGGCTGGCACGGCGATTCAAGCCGCATGTACCCCGTGGGCCAGATCAAGCGCGCGGCCGAACGCCTTCTGGAGGTCACGCATGAATGCCTGATGCGCGGTGTGGCAGCAGTCAAGCCCGGCGCACGCACCGGAGCGATCGGGGCTGCAATCCAAACCTATGCGGAAGGCCAGCGATGCTCCGTCGTGCGAGATTTCTGCGGCCATGGCGTCGGCCGCCTGTTCCATGACGCGCCGAATATTCTACACTACGGCAGCCCCAAGGAGGGGGTGGAGATGCGCCCCGGCATGATTTTCACCATCGAGCCGATGATCAATCTCGGGCGGCCACACGTAAAAGTGCTTTCGGACGGCTGGACCGCGGTCACGCGCGACCGATCGCTGTCGGCGCAGTATGAGCACACCGTCGGCGTGACAGAGACCGGCTGCGAAGTCTTCACCGGCTCGCCTGGTGGGCTCGACCGACCCGGCCTTTCATCCTAGATCAAATCCATTAACGCGGCTGGGGGGCCATGACGGACAGCGAAGAGCGTGGCTTGTTCAAGGAACAAGCGTTTGAGCCTGTGCGAGAAAAAAACGAAAGGCCTGCTGGCACGAAAAAGCATTATGAGGGCCATCGCGAGCGTCTGCGCCAGCGTTTTGATGAAGCAGGGAGCGAGGCACTTGCCGATTACGAGCTTCTGGAGATGCTGCTCTTCCGTTCCGTGCCGCGCGCCGACACCAAAGGCTCTGCCAAGGAACTGCTGAAGCGCTTCGGTTCGATTGCGGAAGTTCTGGGCGCGCCGGACAAACGCCTGCGGGAGGTTCCCGGCATCGGCGAGGCAGCAGTGCGCGACCTGAAACTCGTCGCCGCCCTTACTCAACGCATGCTCAAGGCAGAGGTGCGCGGCCGCCCGGTGCTTTCCTCCTGGTCCAGTGTCCTCGACTACTGCCGTGCCGCGATGGCTTTCGAGGATCGCGAGCAGTTCCGCATCCTTTTTCTCGACAAGAAGAACGCGCTCATCGATGATGAATGTCAGCAGACGGGCACGGTCGACCACACGCCGGTTTATCCGCGCGAGATCATTCGCCGGGCGCTGGAGCTGTCAGCCAGTGCCGTCATTCTGGTCCACAATCACCCGTCGGGCGATCCGACGCCTTCGCGAGCCGATATCGAGATGACCAAAACGATCATCGCCACGGCGGAGCCACTGGGGATCACCATTCATGACCATATCATCATCGGTAAAAACGGCCACATCAGCATGAAGGGCATGCAGCTTATCTGAAGTTGCGGTTCCGCTTTATAGCGCAGCGGCCTCCCCGGAGAATTTATTCAGGCGTAGAAAATTCCGCTGTCTTTGCCGGGACTGGCCTCGGCACGTTCCACCGCAGACAGGCTGGACTGCTCGCCCAATTCAGCCAAGAGCCGCAGACGCGCACGATTGAGACGGCTCTTGATGGTCCCTATGGCACAGTGGCAGATGGAGGCGGCTTCCTCATAGCTCATGCCGAGCACGCCGATCAGCATCATGACCTCCCTTTGCTGTTCGGGAAGGCGCTGGATGGCATTGTGGATTTCGAGCCCGCGTGCCGACCACTCCTGAGTGGCTCCCACGACGGGGCGGGCTGAGACGCAGTCGGCCGAGCCTGGCGCCTCGCGCTTGGAAACCTTGATCCGCGTGTAGAATGTGTTGCGCATAATCGTGAAAAGCCAGGATTTCATGCTGGTCCCGGCTTCGAACTGGTGCAGATGAGCAAGACCTTTCGTGAGTGTCTCCTGGACAAGGTCGTCGGCATCGTTGACATCCCGGTAAAAGGTCCTCGCAAAGGCCCGCAACGCGGGAATGAGGTCGACGATTTCGGAAGCGGGAGTCCTTGAGGCGCTGCCTTTCGCGCGGGCGGAAGATGCCATTCCGAGGTCCCTTCTATGCCGTAACAAGCTTCTGGCTGTTCGCGGGGTTAATGCGCGATTGCCTTCGGAGTTCCCAGCGAAAGCTCGGAGGCGGAAAGGCCGTAACAATGGTAGGCGGCCCCCAGCCGGCCAACATGGCGCCCCTATAAGCTCCGCTTGTCATACCCTTCCATCTGTTGAATTATGGGAGTGATACCGGGACAATCGGCAACTTCCTGTATCGAGATGTCGCGGCAGCAAAGAGTACGCGCGGCCAGACCTATTGCGGCCCCTTTTCGTTTGAGCGACGCCCATGACCGGCAAATCCACAGAGACCTTTTCCCGTGTTGGCGCCAGCGTGCATCCCCTGCCCGCCGTCTCCCGTCCGCAGCGGGCAGCTGGAGGAGAGACGGCAGCGAAGATGCGCAACCCCGGCATGCCGCTGGACAGCGCCTGGCTGGAGGCATTACGCCATGTCAACCGCAGCGCGGTGGAACGCCGGGCAGAAACGCTGACAAAGCGCCGTTCGGTCAAGAAGGAAGATCAAGCGGCCTGGCTTCTGCGCGCCATCTCTGTGATGGACCTGACCACCCTTTCGAGCGACGATACGCGTGAACGTGTGCGTCGGCTTTGCGCCAAGGCACGCAATCCGCTGTCACCAAACCTCGTGGAAGGACTTGGCATCGAAGAGGCGGACATCCGACCAGCCGCCGTTTGCGTTTATCACCCGTTCGTGGCAACGGCGGCAGCCGCCCTCGACGGTTCAAATATCCATGTGGCCGCCGTTTCCACCGCGTTTCCGCATGGGCTTTCGCCACTCGAGACACGCATTGAGGAAATCCGCGCTTCGGTGGCCGATGGCGCTGACGAGATCGATGTCGTCATCCCACGCGGCCTGGTTCTCGGCGCTCACTGGAACGAACTTTATGACGAGATCGCCAGATTCCGTGAAGCATGCGGTGATGCGCATCTGAAGGTGATCCTCGGCACCGGGGATCTTTCCACACTCCGCAACGTCACGCTCGCCGCGCTGGTGGCCATGATGGCAGGGGCGGACTTCGTCAAGACATCCACGGGCAAGGAGAGCGTCAATGCCACACTTCCTGTCGGATTGGCGATGGTGCGCGCCATACGCGCCTACCACGAACGCACGGGTATCCGTGTCGGGTTCAAACCGGCCGGCGGGATCTCGACGGCCAAGACCGCACTTGAATGGCTGATCCTCATACGTGAGGAACTGGGCCGCCGCTGGCTGGAACCGGACCTTTTCCGCTTCGGCGCTTCCAGCCTGCTGACCGATATCGAACGTCAGCTCGAACACCATGTAACCGGGCGTTATTCCGCCGCTCACCGGCACGCCACGGCCTGACCATCCGGAGAAGCACTCGTGAACATTCTCGAACGATACCAGGCCATGGACTACGGCCCGGCGCCCGAATCGCGCAGCGATGCCGACGCTTGGCTGCACGGACGCGATTTTTCCAAAGCCCTTTTCATTGCGGGTAAGTGGCAGGCAGCCGTCAGCGGTGCGACATTCTCCGTATTTGAGCCTGCGACGGGCAAGGCACTGGCGGAAATCTCGCATGCCGGGCCGCAGGACGTGGATGCAGCGGTGAAGGCGGCGCGGAAGGCCCTGCCCGGCTGGCGGAAAGCGTCAGGCTTCGAGCGCGCGCGCATCCTCTACGCTATCGGTCGCTCGATACAACGCCATGCGCGCCTGTTCGCGGTGCTGGAGTCGATCGACAATGGCAAACCTATCCGCGAGAGCCGCGACATCGACGTGCCGCTTGCAGTGCGCCACTTCATTCACCATGCCGGCTGGGCACAGAACCTGGAGAAAAGCTTTCCCGGATACGAGCCGGTCGGTGTGGCGGGGCAGATCATCCCCTGGAACTTCCCGCTCCTGATGCTTGCCTGGAAGGTCGCGCCCGCGCTTGCGGCCGGCTGCACTCTGGTATTGAAACCGGCGGAACTCACGCCGCTCACCGCAATCCTTTTCGCGGAGATTTGCGAACGCGCGGGCGTTCCCGCAGGGGTGGTTAACATCATCCAGGGAAACGGCGACACAGGTGCCGCCGTCGTAAAGCACCCCCAGATCGACAAGATCGCTTTCACTGGCTCCTCTGAGGTGGGAAAGATCATCCGGCGCGCAACCGCCGGAACAGGAAAGAAGTTGTCGCTGGAACTCGGCGGCAAGTCCGCTTTCATGGTATTCGCGGACGCCGACCTCGACAGCGCGGTCGAGGGACTGGTGGACGGCATCTGGTTCAACCAGGGCCAGGTCTGCTGCGCTGGCTCGCGCCTCCTCGTGCAGGAAAGCGTGGCCGATGCTTTTATCGCCAAGGTAAAGGCGCGCATGAGTCATCTGCGGCTGGGAGATCCTCTCGATAAGAACACGGATATCGGCCCGTTGATCGCTCCAGTTCAGCTTAAACGCGTACAGGAGATGGTGGCAGAAGGCACCCGGCAGGGCGCGGAGTGCTGGCAACCTGCCTGCGACCTGCCCTCGGCAGGGTATTATCATCTACCGACGTTGGCGACGTCCGTTGCGCCGGCAAATATCCTTGTCCGCGAGGAGGTGTTCGGGCCGGTTCTCGCCGCCATGACCTTCCGCACGCAGGAAGAAGGCGTGGTGCTTGCCAACAACACCCGCTACGGACTTGCTGGCTCCGTCTGGAGCGAGAATATCAACCGCGCCCTCGATGTCGCTCCGCAACTCAAAGCAGGTGTCGTGTGGATCAATGGCACCAACATGTTCGATGCATCCACAGGGTTCGGCGGGTATCGCGAAAGCGGCTTCGGCCGCGAAGGCGGACATGAAGGGCTGTATGAATATCTGAAGCGCCCATCCGGAAAGACCCCCTACAAGCCGATCGCGGCACCAAAGGCGAAATTCGACCCCGGCAGCACCGCCTTTATCGACCGGACGCCGAAGCTCTTCATCGGAGGAAAGCAGACCCGGCCCGACGCCACATATGCACTGCCTGTTACCGATGCAAAAGGAAGGATTCCTGGCGAAGTGGGCGCTGGCAATCGCAAGGATATCCGGAATGCGGTAAGTGCCGCGCGCGCCAGCAAATGGGCTGGTGCGACGGCATATAACCGCGCACAAGTGCTTTATTTCCTCGCTGAGAACCTTGCCGTGCGCGCGGACGAGTTCGCAACGCGGCTTGGCAATCTCACCGGCGTCAAACGGAAGGATGCCGAGGCCGAGGTGAACCTTTCCATCGAGAGGCTATTCGTGGCCGCTGGTCTCGCCGACAAGTATGAAGGCCGTGTGCACCAGCCGCCCATGCGCGTCGTAACGCTGGCTCTCAACGAGCCGGTTGGGGTGATGGGCATCGTCGCCCCCGACGAGGCGCCGCTTCTTGCACTCGTTACGATGCTGGGCTGCGCACTTGCCATGGGAAATGCTGTGGTTGCCGTACCCTCGGCACGCTATCCCCTCATCGCCACGGATCTTTATCAGGTAATCGAAACGTCCGATCTGCCGCCCGGCAGCGTCAATATCGTCACCGGCGAGAGCGCGGAGCTTGCGGCTGTGCTCGCCAAACACGACGATGTGGACGGGCTCTGGTGCTTAGGTGAAATGGAACTCTGCGCGATGGTCGAGCAAGAGTCGGCGGGCAATCTGAAACGGGTCTGGACGAATTCGGGCCGCGCCATCGATTGGACCGGCGATGACGCGCTGCCAGACGATCTCTTCCGCCGCGCGGTAGAGATCAAGAACGTGTGGGTGCCCTACGGCGATTGAGGGAAATCAGCTTCAACTTCACGCCAGCTTCGCCGACAATCGCTCCAGCATTTGCAAGCAAGCGGAAAGTTGCTGGAGCGAGACGAACTCGTCTGCCTTGTGAGCCTGTTCGATGGATCCTGGTCCGCAAATGACGGCGGAGATACCGGCATTCTGGAAGAGCCCCGCCTCCGTGCCGAACGCCACCACTTCCGCCTCCGAAAGGCCCGTCAGGGCACTGACAATGCGGCGCGCCTCCGATTCGGCAACAGGTTCGAGCCCTTCAACCTCGCCGACAACTTCCGTGACGATGTCCGCGTCTTCGCAGACGGCTTGCATCGCCGGCTTCAGGACATCGTCCACGTAAGCCCGGATGTTCTCCTTTATCATCGTGGCGTCACTGGTCTGCACGGGGCGCATTTCCCACTCGACGGCACAATGGCCAGCAATCACGTTGCGCGCCGAACCGCCCTCGATACGTCCGATCTGGAGGGTCGTCCAGGGCGGGCGGAAGCGGCTTTCAGCCGGTGCGCGCTCCTTCAGGTCCTCGGCCAGCGCCAAGAGCCGCGCAATGTAGCGGACGGCATATTCGATCGCGTTCACGCCCCGCTCGGGCTCAGAGCCGTGCCCTTCGAGCCCGCGAAACGTGGTCGTATACTCGTAACACCCCTTGTGCCCCTCGATGATGCGCATCATCGTCGGCTCCCCGATAATGGCGGCGGCGGGGCGAATCCCCGCCGTCTCCAGTTCGCTCATCAGGGCCCGGGCACCGAAGCAGCCCACCTCCTCGTCATAGGTAAAGGCGAAGTGCAGCGGCCGCCTTAGCGGCTTTTCCGCGAAGGCGGGCGCCATTGCCAGACAACAGGCAATGAAGCCCTTCATGTCGCAGGCGCCGCGCCCATAGAGACGATCATCGTCCTCGCGCAGGGCGAACGGATCGCCGGTCCAATCCTGTCCGTCCACTGGCACAACGTCCGTGTGACCGGAAAGAACGATACCACCATCTCCTTCCGGCCCCAGCGTGGCAAAGAGATTGGCCTTCGCACCCGTTTCATCGTGGTGGATCGAGAGCCTCGCGCCGACATCGCTCAAGATCCCGGCTGCATAGGTGATCAATGCAAGATTGCTGTCCGCCGACACAGTGGGAAACGCAATCAGATCGGCGAGAACTTCCCGGACTCGTGCGATGTCGGTCATCGCTCAGTCCTTCACAATAAGCTCTCGCGGGCGCTTGCACAGCGCTTCTGCCGGACCGTCCTCCTTGATGAGTATGCTTTCGGTAATCTCCAAGCCCCAATCGGCCATCCACAATCCCGGCATGAAATGGAACGTCATACCGGGCTGCAGGATCGTCTCATCCTCACGGCGGAAGGAAATGGTGCGCTCGCCCCAGTCCGGCGGATACGAAACGCCGATGGAATATCCACAGCGCCCGTCGCGCTTGATGCCTGCCTTTTCGAGAGCGCCGTAAAGCGCATCGGCCACCTGCCCTGCCCTGTTTCCCGGACGCGCAATATCAAGCCCTGCCTCGATGCCCTCGACGAGGGCTTTCTCCGCGTCCAGCATATATTGCGGCGGCGTGCCGAGAAAAACTGTCCGGCAAAAGGGTGTGTGGTAACGGCGATAGCAGCCCGCGATCTCGAAAAACGTTGCATGGCCCTGCTCGAACCGCCGCCCGTCCCACGTCAGGTGTGGAGCGGCTGCATCCGATCCGGTGGGAAGCAGCGGCACGATCGCCGGATACTCGCCCCAATCATCGTCGACGCCGCGAATGGCGTCCCCGTAGATCTCTGCCACGAGCTCGTTCTTTTTCATTCCCGGTTCGATGCGCTCGACAATACCGTCGATCATCTTCTCGGAAATGCGCGCCGCACGGCGCATGAAGACCAGCTCCTCGTCCGATTTGACGGCACGCTGCCAGTTCACCAGCCCCGTTGCATCCACGAACGTGGCGTTGGGAAGCTCTTCCTTGAGCACCAGATAGGCTTTTGCCGAAAAGTAGTAGTTCTCCAGTTCGACACCGATACGCTGATTGCCGAAGCCATGGGCGCGGATGATCTCCGCCAGATGCTGCATGGGATGCAGCGAATTGGCCTGCACATAGTGATCGGGATAACGCAGGACACGTTCGTCATCCATGTAACAGGTGCGCACGGCGCCGTTGCCGTCCATGGAGCGTCCCCACCAGATCGGGTCCGCGTCCTTGAAGACGAGAACACCCTGATGGACATAGAAGGACCAGCCGTCGTAGCCGGTAAGCCACGCCATATTTGACGGGTCCTCGACAAAGAGGATGTCTATTCCTTGCGCTTCCATCGCCTGACGCGTTTTGTCGAGACGGGCAGCGTATTCCTGCATGCTGAAGGGCAACTGAGAAGCGGGCATGTCACCTCCGGAAGATGGGAGACTCAGCACCTGAAGCGTCACGCTCGACGACCGCCGAGATGTGCACTGCTGTCATGTCTGAAATGGTTGAGAACTCTCGTGCTAACGCTTCGGATCGAACGCCGTTGACAAGGCCTTCGTCCGCATGATGTTGTATATATCAGGGTCAATCGGCCGGCAAACTGATTTTTTCCATATCCGTGGGAGACTTGGCGCGGAATACGATTTGGCGGTTCTGATGATCACCCACCAGAGAGATTCGGCGCGCGGATTCGTTCACGACCGCCAGGCTGTTGGAGCCGGCAGGCCCGACAAATTTTCCAAGGCGATTAGAAACAAAGTGCTGGAGGACGGTTAGTGCAAGTCCTGTCGCTTGGCGAAATCCTGGCCGCGCGCCGGAGAATGGCAGGCATTGCTGCTGTTGATACGCCACTTGTCCCCTCGCCTTTCCTGAGTGCTTCTGCGGGCACCGAGGTCCTGCTGAAGCTCGAGCTTGTTCAACCGACCGGCGCTTTCAAGCTGCGGGGTGCAGCCAACGCCATCCAACAACTGCCGGAAGAAACGCCTGGGGTGACCTGCTGCTCCACCGGCAATCATGGGCGCGCTGTTGCCTATGCGGCGGCCCGGCGCGGCATGCGCGCGGTGGTCTGCATGTCGCAGCTCGTGCCCGAAGCGAAGATCGAAGGCATTCGCGCGCTGGGCGCCGAAATCCGCATTGTCGGGAAAAGCCAGGACGATGCCCAGGCCGAAAGCAGCAGGCTGGCGAACGAGGAAGGCCTGAGTGAGATTGCACCCTTCGACGCTCTTCCTGTGATTGCGGGTCAAGGTACGATCGGTGTGGAGCTAATGACCGAGCGGTCTGATCTGGAAACGGTCCTCATTCCGCTTTCAGGCGGCGGGCTCGCCGGCGGCATCGGCTTTGCGCTCAAACGCATCAAACCAAACATTCGTGTGATCGGCATTACCATGGAGCGCGGCGCTGCCATGCATGCCGCCCTGCGGGCGGGCCGTCCTGTAGAGGTGACCGAGGTGGAAAGCCTCGCCGATTCGCTGGGCGGGGGGATTGGTCTGGCGAACCGCCATTCTTTCGGCCTTTGCCGTGACTGTCTCGACGATGTGGTGCTCGTGACAGAAGAAGAGATCTATCGCGCCATGCAGGCGCACTACTATGAGGACCGGATCGTATGCGAGGGAGCCAGCGCCGTTGGCGCGGCGGCGCTGATGTCGGGCAAGCTGGCTGGCCTCAAGGGCCCTGTGGCCAGCATCATCACCGGTCGTAATGTCGACATGGCGGCATTCACCGCCATCGTCTGCGGCCGCGACGTCCGACTTGGCGACAATTTCATCAAGGGTGTTTCTTATGGCTCATGATATTTTCATCCTCAACGAAAGCGAATTGCGCACGGCCGTCCATCTGGATCTGAAGGCAGTGAAAATCGTAGAGGAAGCGTTTGCCGCACTCGGGACGGGCAAAGTCGTCATGCCGCCCATCCTCTCCATGGCCATCGCCGAGGCCAACGGTGAGGTCGACGTCAAGGCGGCTTATATCCCCGGTTTCGAAGGATTTGCCATCAAGGTCAGCCCCGGATTTTTCGACAATCCGAAGCTTGGCCTTCCGAGCCTCAACGGGCTGATGATCCTGTTTTCCGCGAGGACCGGCCTGGTGGAAGCGCTCCTCCTCGACAATGGCTACCTGACCGACGTGCGAACGGCGGCCGCCGGCGCGGTGGCGGCCAAGCACCTGGCGCCGGAGAATGTGGAAACGGCGGGCGTTATGGGCACTGGCTTGCAGGCGCGGCTGCAGATCAAAGCGGCTCACCTGGTGCGCCCGTTCCGCCGCGTTCTGGTCTGGGGTCGCGACCTCGAAAAGGCCGAAACCTGCGCTCGGGATATCGCGGCGACGCTCGGCATCGAGGCGCACGCGGAAGCGGACCCCGCCCGCCTCGTGGCGGCAAGCCAGCTTGTCGTCACGACCACTCCTGCGGAAGAGCCGATCCTCAAAGCAGACTGGCTGCACCCTGGCCTGCACATCACCGCAATGGGCTCCGATCAGGAAGGAAAGAACGAGATCGCGCCACAAGCGCTCGTTCAAGCCGATCGTTACGTGGCCGACAGGGCAAGCCAGTGCGAAAGGCTGGGTGAACTTCGCTCAGCCATCGCCGCTGGGGTATGGGCCGGCGGACAGCCGGACGAACTGGGTGAGATCGTAGGCGGCAAGACGGGCCGCACGAGCGACGATCAGGTGACCATTTGCGACCTGACAGGCACCGGCGCTCAGGATACGGCGATTGCCACCTTCGCCCTCGAGGAGGCCAGGAAGGCGGGTGCGGGAAGCCTCGTGCGGAGTTAAGCTTCCGAAGCAAACAGAAAACGCGCCATTCTGGCCGTGGGCACAGCGCAAGCCCAGTGTTGGAAATCGCAGGCGATGGGTTTATGAGGCGCCATTTTGAGGCGGGGATGCATTTATGCTCAAGCTCGATGACCGCGACCTGAAGATACTTTCCATCCTGCAAAAGGAAGGCCGCATTTCCAAAACGGCACTTGCCGAGCGGGTGAACCTGACGCCCGCCCCGTGCTGGGAGCGGCTGAAGCGGCTGGAAAAGGCCGGCATCATCACCGGCTATCGGGCGGAGGTGGCGCTTTCACGCATAGCCGCGCACATCGTCGTCTTCATGGCGGCGGAGTTGCAGGGCCACCGGGCAGAAAATTTCCAGCAATTCGAGCGGGCCGTGCAGAGAATAGATGAGATCGTCGGCTGCTGGGCGGTCGGCGGCGGCTTCGACTACATTTTGCAAATAGTGGCGCGAGACATCGACGCCTATCAGCGGCTCGTTGATCAATTGCTGGACAACGGGCTAGGGGTGCAGCGCTACTTCACCTATATCGTCACCAAGCCTGTGAAACAGTCGAAAGCTATGCCTATCGACGTACTCCTCTCCTCGCCTGAGTTGACGCAAAAGGAATAGGCGGCAAAGCCCCGATTTTCGAAGGATTCTTTGGCCGCAGACATCACTTCCTGCCGGTTTTTCTGCCTTTGCAAGCTTATTTAAAGGCAGATACGGAACGATGGGAGTGCGCCGATGTCTGCCCTTGCAGTCTTTGAGAAAACCGCTCTTTCCAACCTTAAGGATCCGCGGCTTTTTCGCGAATATGCCTACGCGAACGGGCGCTGGGTCGCTGCCGCCGGGGATGCAGCAACAGACGTTGTCAATCCGGCGGATGGGACCCGGATCGGCCGCGTTCCGGCCTTGAGCGCCGAACAGGTGGAGGAAACAATTCTTGCTGCCCATGCAGCCTTTTCCCGTTGGGCCGCCCTGCTGCCGCAAGAACGTAGCGAACTCCTTATGCGGTGGCATCACCTCATCGTCGAAGCGCGCGAAGATCTTGCGCATCTAATGGTGCTCGAGCAGGGAAAACCGCTCTCGGAGGCTCGCGGCGAGATCGACTATGCGACCTCTTTCGTTGCGTTTTACGCCGAGGAGGCAAAAAGGCTGAACGTGGAGAGCGTGACCCCGCATTTGGCTGATGCACAAATGCACATCACGCGCGAGCCCGCTGGCGTGGCAGGGCTCGTTACACCGTGGAATTTCCCCGCTGCCATGCTGACACGCAAAGCCGCCGCCGCACTTGCTGCCGGCTGCACGGTTGTCGCCCACCCCTCGTCCGAAACGCCCTTTTCGGCGCTGGCGCTTGCCGAACTCGCAGAGCGCGCAGGTTTTCCGGCCGGCATCTTCAACGTTCTAACCGGCAAAGCCGCGGAAGTGGTCGGCGCCATGACGGCCTCCCCCAAGGTACGCGTGCTTTCCTTCACCGGTTCGACCGAAATCGGACGGCTGCTCTATGGACAGTCCGCGCCCACCATCAAGAAACTGGTGATGGAGCTTGGCGGCCATGCGCCCTTCATCGCGTTCGCCGATTGCGATTTCGATCAGGCGATCGAAAGCGCGATTTCCGCGAAATTCGCTACGTCCGGGCAAGATTGCCTTGCGGCCAATCGCTTCCTGATAGAGCGCCCGATTTACGAAAAATTCGTGGCGGCCTTCGCGAACAGGGTACTCAAGTTCAAGGTTGGACCCGGACTTTCCGATCCGGATATCGGGCCGTTGATAAACGCGCGCGCAGTGGCGAAGCAGGACGAGCATGTGAGGGATGCACTGGCGCGCGGCGCAAGATTGGTCTGTGGAGGCAAACGCGCGGATCTTGGTGAGAATTTCTTCCAACCCACCGTTCTGGCCGATGTGCCGAGAAACGCGCTGATTTTCCGGGAAGAGACTTTCGGACCGGTGGCAGCTTTCGCCCCGTTCGACAGGGATGACGACGCCCTTTTCGAAGCAAACGATACGGAGACAGGGCTGGTCGCCTATCTCCACACACAAAGCATCGCCCGCATCGCGCGGTTCACCAGGGCTCTCGAATTCGGAATGGTGGCGGTCAACCGGACGAAAATTACGGGCGCGCCCATCCCGTTCGGCGGGGTGAAACAGGCTGGGCTTGGTCGCGAAGGGTCGCGAATGGGAATGGAGGAATTCACGAACATCAAATATGTCTGTTCGGCCACCGGCTGACAGGAATCACGATGTTTCGCAACCGATTTCCGAGGAGGAAACCGAGCACGTGGACGTGCTGACGGAAATCCCTCATGGTCCAACGATAAGATAGGAGACAATCATGCTGTTGAAGAACGACCAGCTCGACCAATGGGATCGGGAGAATTTCTTCCATCCCTCAACTCACCTCGCGCAGCATGCGCGCGGCGAAAGCCCGAACAGGATCGTCACCGGCGGCAGCGGTGTCTACATCGAGGATCGTGACGGCAAGCGCCTGCTGGACGCCTTTGCCGGCCTTTACTGTGTCAATGTCGGCTACGGGCGCACCGAGATTGCGGAAGCCATCGCGAGCCAGGCCAGGGAGCTTGCCTATTACCATGCCTATGTGGGTCATGGCACAGAAGCCTCCATCACTCTTGCCAAGATGATCCTCGACCGGGCGCCGAAGGGCATGTCCAAGGTCTATTTCGGCCTCGGCGGCTCCGACGCGAACGAGACGAACATCAAGCTCATCTGGTACTACAACAACATTCTCGGGCGGCCGGAAAAGAAGAAGATCATTTCCCGTTGGCGCGGCTATCACGGCTCGGGCCTGATGACCGGATCGCTGACAGGTCTGGAAGGCTTCCACAAGAAGTTCGATCTGCCGCTGGCGCCAGTCATCCACGCCGAAGCGCCCTATTACTATCGTCGGCCAGATCCAGCCATGAGCGAAGAAGCTTTCACCAATCATCTCGTGGCCGAACTGGAAGCGCTGATCGAGCGCGAGGGCGCCGACACCATTGCCGCCTTCATCGGCGAGCCGGTGCTGGGCACGGGCGGCATTGTGCCGCCGCCGGCCGGATATTGGGATGCTGTCCAGAAGGTTCTGAAAAAGCACGACATTCTGCTTGTTGCCGACGAGGTGGTGACCGGTTTCGGTCGTCTCGGTTCCATGTTCGGCTCCGAACATTACGGGATCGAACCGGATCTGATCACCATCGCCAAAGGGCTGACATCTGCCTATGCGCCGCTGTCCGGCTCAATCGTCGGTGAGAAAATGTGGAAGGTGCTTGAGCGCGGAACGGACGAAAATGGCCCGATCGGCCATGGCTGGACCTACTCGGCACATCCCATCGGCGCGGCAGCCGGCGTCGCCAATCTGAAGCTGGTCGACAGCCTCGGACTGGTTGGCAATGCAGGGGAGACGGGTGCCTATCTGGTGAAATCCATGAAGGAAGCGGTCGCCGACCACCCACATGTCGGCGAGGTACGGGGTGAAGGCATGCTGTGCGCCGTGGAATTCGCCGAAGACAAGGAAAGCCGGCGCGCCTTCGACCCGTCCCGGAAAATCGGTCCCCAGGTCGCCGCGGCCCTGCTGGAGGAAGGCGTCATCGGTCGCGCCATGCCGCAAGGTGATATTCTGGGCTTTGCACCGCCCCTCTGCCTGGCGCGTGAAGAGGCCGACAAAATCGTTGACGCGACGGTAAAAGCAGTCAAGAAGGTGCTGTGATCTTCCAGACGCTGTAGCAGCGATTGCACTTGAACGGCCCGAACCCGACCAAGGCTTCGGGCCGTTTCGTTAGCTTCCCGGAGCGCGCAGTTCATGCACCTTGGCCAAGGCTTCGTTCAAATGAGCATCACGGTCATAGATGTCCGGATGATAGGTAACATCACCCGAGGCGTCCGCCCAGGCTGTGAAATAGCCGACATAGACCGGGATCGCGTTCGGCAGGTTCTGACGCGCATTCCTCCCGGTTGAGATACTGCTGCCAACCTCCTCCACCGATGTATCAAGCACCGCTGCGGCCATGGCCTGCGGATCCTGCAAGCGCACGCAGCCATGGCTGTAAGCGCGCGTATCCTGGTTGAACAGGTGCTTGGCCGGCGTATCATGCATATAGATGTTGTGCTTGTTGGGGAACATGATCTTCAAGGCGCCCAACGCATTGCTCGGTCCCGGCCGCTGGCGCACGCTGAAGGGAATGTTCGCGCCGTAACGGTTCCAGTCGATCGAGGCGGAAGAGACGCGCTGGCCACTTGAGTTGATCACCTCATAGCCCGACCGGTCGAGGTAACCGGGATCTCTCCGCAAACGCGGCAGCTTCTCGTTGACGAGGATTGAGCGCGGAACGCCCCAATAGGGGTTATACTCGACATATTCGATCCGGTCGTAGAAGAAGTTCGTCTGATTGGACGGCGTTCCCACCACCGCCCGCATGGTCAATTTCTCTTCATTGTTCTCAACGAAGCTGGCGGTAAATGATGGGGCATTGATCATGACGCGGGTGCTGCCGAGATGAGACGGGTGCCAGCGCAACCGCTCCATCGCAAGCAACACCTTTTCTATGCGGGAGGCCCTGGATTCACCGGCAAGCGCCCTCACCGTCTGTGGGCCCACGATTCCGTCCGGTTTGAGGTCGTGAAGCTTTTGGGCCGCCTTGATGAGGGGAACCAGCTCCTGCGCGTAGGTCTCTTCATCTTCCCGGTGCGCAGCCAACATTTCACCGTACTCGGCCCTGAAGGCCGCATCCGCATCACGTTCGATGATTGCAAGCAGCTTCGGGAAATCGCTGTGGCTGCCGCCCGGCCGGACGAATGTTGCCGGATCGACGACGATTTCTTGTTCCTCGCTCGCCCGGAGTGTCTTCAACTCACTGCGCAAAGCTGCATAAAGCGCATTTTGCGGATGCAGCGATTCCAGATACGCTGCCGGCCGCGATGTGCCTGCAAGGATCCTCAGCACCGCGCGTTCGTCCAGCGGCTTGGCGGGAAAATCGTGATAGCCTGAAAGCTTGTTGGGATGGACCCGGCCGATTTTGGCGTCGCGGGCATAGCGCAGCGCGCGCGCCGAAAGAGTAAACTCGAACCTGGCGAGCGCCCTCAGCCGCTCGTCCTCATCTTTCGAGGCAAACCTATCGGCGGCCGGAATATTGACGACATAGTCGGTTTCGGAAAGGCCGAAATCGGCCGCCTCGTTGAGGAGGCCGATCACGGCCTTCGCCTGCTCGTTGGGTCCCTCTTCACCCACCCAGATGAAGGCGGGATCGGCCTTGTAGTGTTCGATGATGGCAGCAGCGATCTTCTGTTCTGCCGGAAGCTCGAAATCAGATATTTCCGACAACGCCTTGAGAAAATCCGAGGATTCTGGAGCCTCTGTCCTGTCCGTGGCCCCGGTGTCTTCGCTTTCGTTGGAAAGCGCGGCGACAAGTTCGCCGAAATCCACCTTGATCAGCGCTTCAGGCTTGTAGGTGTAATAAGAGGGAGCTGAGACCTTCACCAGGGGGACTGGCGCTGTCCTGCGGGTTTCCTGTTGCATCGGCTCCCGTGGGCGCTCGACCGGCCGCTGCTGGCGCGCGCCGTTGCCGAACAGCATGTCCAGCAGGTATTGCTCTGCGTTGGCCGAAACGCTGCTTCCCGCCAGAGCGGCTCCGAGCGCAAGAATCGAAAGACCGACACGCGTCGCTTTTGCTGTCATGATGCGGGTCCCCACTGTTTTCCGTGCGCCAAACATGTTTGGCGTCAGCCTCTTGCCGGCGCCGCCACCCCAACGTAGAGTCGCGGAATGGCGTTCAGCCCAACCGATCAAATTTTACTGAATCAGTAAACCGATCGGAAGCGACGGCCATCCGACTCCGCCAGCTTAACGTAAACGATTCGTTATCACCGGCCGGATTTATTTCCGCAGGCGCTTGATCAGCTGGCAAACTGTATCGCCTTTACCACATGGTTTTGGCCGCACGTCCGGGCCATTCGGCATCATATGTCCGGCCATCGATGACACCCTGACTGAGTTCGCCCAGAATAGCCCCGGGCGTTGGTAGAGTGCCAGCCGCCGCCTGGGCGTCGGGCTCCCAAAGTCGCGAACGACGAATGGCACGGGCGCACTGGAAATAGACACTCTCCACAGTGATAATCATCACGGAGCGGGGAGCTTTTCCATCGACAGCGAAAGAGGCACAGAGTGGAGCGCTGATCGAGAGCCGCGCGCGCCCATTGACCCTGAGCGTGGTTCCGGCGCCGGGCACCAGGAACAGAAGGCCCACGCGTCCGTCACGGACAATGTTCTTCAGCGAGTCCGCCCGGTTGTTGCCGTGCCGGTCGGGCATCATCAAGGTGCGCTCATCATGAATGCGCACGAAACCGGGCTTGTCGCCACGTGGTGAACAGTCGAGCCCATCCGGTCCGGCAGTGGCAAGCGTCACAAACGGAGAGGCTTCGATAATGGCTGCGTAGGCGGGGATGATACGATCGGTTTCCTTGACCAGTGAGGTCTGGCCGGGTTGGCCGTAAAGCGCCTCCAATTCCTCAACAGTCTCGATCGTCCCTCCCTCAAGCATCGCGCTTCAGCCCCTTTTCTTCGAGTTCGTGGAGATATTCCTGCCGTAAGGTTTCGCGTTCGCGCCCGAGTCTTGCCAGATAGGTCCAGCTGTAGAGCCCGGTCTCATGGCCATCGTCAAAGATGATGCGCACGGCGTAATTGCCCACCGGCTCGATGCTCGCAATCCTGACATCCGCCTTTCCGGTGACGGTTACGCGCTGGTCGGGCGAATGGCCCTGCACCTCGGCCGAAGGTGACAGCACGCGCAGCATCTCGGCGCTGATCGGCATGGGCCGCTCATCAGCGAAACGCACCGTGAGCAGCTTCCGGTCTTTCGAAACACGCAATTCGTTCGGTGCTTTCATCGCGCCAATCCTCCGGTGCATGACCTACTGCAATCGTGAGTGCGTGAAAAGGGCTGGCCTGCCGCGTTGCCTGCGCTGTCCGCCAAATGCTAGACTGCTTGAAATGCGTTACCGCAGGGCCACATGAGTTCTATTCACCGCGGGCAGAACAAAGGGCAGGGAATGAACCAGCACGGCAGCATGATCGACCCCTTTGGCCGCGCGATCACGTATCTGCGGGTTTCCGTGACGGACCGCTGCGATTTCCGGTGCGTTTACTGCATGGCCGAAGACATGTCTTTCCTGCCCAAAAAGGACCTCCTGAGCCTGGAAGAGCTCGATCGGCTGTGCTCCGCCTTTATCGACAAAGGCGTGCGGCGCCTGCGGCTTACAGGCGGCGAACCACTGGTGCGCAAGAACATCATGCATCTGGTGCGCCAGCTCTCACGCCATCTCACCTCCGGCGCTCTGGATGAATTGACACTCACCACGAACGGCTCGCAACTCGAGCGCTTTGCCGCTGAGCTTGCCGAGTGCGGCGTTCAGCGCATCAATGTCTCGCTCGACACGCTCGATCCCGAAAAATTCAGGGCCATCACCCGCTGGGGCATATTCGACCGCGTCATGCGCGGCATCGATGCCGCCCGGGAAGCGGGCTTGCAGGTGAAAATCAACACGGTGGCATTGCGCGGCTTCAACGAAGACGAAATCCCCGAAATGCTGTCCTGGGCCCATGGCCGCGGCATGGACATGACGGTGATCGAGACCATGCCGCTCGGTGAGGTCGACGTGGACCGGACCGACCAATACCTGCCTCTGTCGGAGTTGCGTGCGCGGCTTGAGCAGCGCTTTACTCTGACTGACATTCCCTACAAGACGGGCGGGCCTGCCCGTTATGTGGAAGTGGCCGAGACCGGTGGGCGGCTCGGCTTTATCACGCCGCTCACGCACAATTTCTGCGAGAGCTGCAACCGCGTTCGCGTCACCTGTACCGGCACGCTTTTCATGTGCCTGGGCCAGGAGGATGCAGCCGATCTGCGCTCCGCATTGCGTGCCTCGGAGGGCAATGCCCTTCTTTCCAGTGTTATCGACGAAGCCATCGGGCGCAAACCGAAAGGACACGATTTCGTTATCGACAGGCGTACGCGCCGGCCGGCTGTCTCGCGCCACATGAGCATGACGGGCGGCTGACAACCGTTTTCGTCTATCTGGCCTGATTGCTTCGCTTCTGGATTGATCGTAAGCACGGCTTATAAATTTCGCATCGGATGTGTCGTGCTTCTTTCCTCGAATCTACGCGCCGCATTGTTCATGTCCATCGCCACGGCCGGCTATACCATCAACGACGCGCTGGTGAAGACGCTTTCAGATGCGATGAGCATGGGCCAGGTAATGCTTTTGCGCGGCATTTTCGCCACCATGCTTCTTGCCCTCCTGGCATGGCGCAGCGGTACGTTCACCCACCTCGGCCGTTTGCGGCAAAAAAGCGTGCTCATCCGCGTCCTGTGTGAGGCGGGAGCGACGACTTGCTTTCTTGTAGCCCTTTTTCGATTGCCGATCGCCAATGTCACGGCCATTCTGCAGGTGCTGCCGCTCAGCGTGACGATGGGGGCTGCATTTGTGTTCTCCGAACCCGTGGGTTGGCGCCGCTGGTGCGCCATCGCGGCCGGCCTCGTCGGCGTTCTTATCATTGTCCGTCCAGGCTTCGAGGCTTTTAGCGCCTGGTCACTCTTCGCCCTCGCCTGCGTCGGCTTTTCGACAATGCGCGATCTTGCCACCCGTCGCATATCGCCGGACACGCCGACTGTGCTCGTCTCTACAATAACGGCACTCGCGGTGACGCTATGCGGCGCGGGGCTTTTCCAGCCCCTCGGTGGATGGGAGCCTGTCACGCTGCCCGCCATCAGCGTCCTGCTGGGCGCGGCGCTGGCGCTCGTCTTCGGCTACCAGTTCGTGATTGCGGCGTTGCGCGAGGGCGAAATCTCTTTCATGGCGCCGTTCCGCTATACCGGTCTTTTATGGGCTCTTGCCTTGGGATACCTCATCTTCGGCGACGTACCCGACGCTGCGATGCTGCTTGGTGCGGCAATCGTCGTGGCATCGGGGCTCTATGCGCTCTACCGCGAGCGCATCGTGGCGCGAAAGCAACCAATTTCCGAAAGCACAGGGCCCGGAATGGCGCCGACCGGCACTTGAGACAAGCGATGATGGTTCCTCTCGGAAAATCCGGCACGGCAAAGACGGTGCGGATACCATGAGCACGGTCCGGTTCTTCGACAAAACGACGCCCCCGCATATTCTCACGCTGGTTATGGCGGCGGGAACGTCGACGCTTGCCAGCAATCTCTTCCTCCCTTCCCTGCCCGGCATGGCAACCTACTTTGATGCCGATTACGGGATCGTACAGCTCACCGTCTCGCTCTATCTTGCGGCCACGGCCGTATTGCAGCTTGGCATCGGCCCGGCATCCGACCGTTTCGGCCGACGACCGGTCATGCTCATCAGCTTTGCCGTGTTCGCTGTCGCCACGCTTCTTGCCATCTTCGCACCGACCATCGAGGCGTTGCTTGCCTGCCGTGTTCTACAGGCTTTCGCCGCCTCGGGCATGGTGCTCTCTCGCGCCATCGTGCGAGATACGGTGAGCGCCGACGAAGCGGCCAGCCGCATCGGCTATGTCACCATGGGCATGACGGTTGCGCCGATGCTCGGCCCGTTCCTTGGCGGCATAATGGACGAGCTTTATGGCTGGCAGGCCACCTTCTACCTGATGCTGGCCTTCAGCATCATTTCCTTCCTGATCGTCTATCTGGACCTTGGCGAAACCAACATGCACCGCTCGGCCAGCATGACTGCCCAGTTCAGGACGTATCCGGAACTCTTCCGCTCGCGCCGCTTCTGGGGTTATGCCGCAACGGCGGCCTTCACATCGGGCGCTTTCTTCGCTTTTCTCGGCGGCGGACCGTTCGTGGCCACGGAGATACTCGGCCTCTCGCCTTCCGGCTATGGGCTTTATTTCGTGCTGCTCACATTCGGCTACATGATTGGCAATTTCATCTCTGCCCGCTATTCGCGTTTGTTCGGAATCAACAGAATGTTGCTGTCGGGCAATCTGATAGCAGTCGGTGGGATGGCGCTTTCGATCCTGCTGTTCATGATCGGCTATCATCATCCGCTCTCTCTGTTTGTCCCAGTCTGCATCGTCGGCATGGGCAACGGCATTACCCTGCCAAATGCGAATGCAGGGCTCGTCAGTGTGCGCCCTCATCTGGCAGGCTCTGCCTCCGGTCTGGGCGGCGCTTTGCAAATCGGCGGCGGGGCAGCCCTTTCGGTGCTTGCCGGCGCGTTCCTGACAGTGGAATCGGGTCCATATCCGCTGCTCGCGGTAATGACGCTTTCTTCTCTTTGCGCGGTTGGCGCCACGCTTTATGTCATTCATGTCGCGCGACAGAGGGGCGAACTTTGAGCTGGAGCCGAGCATGGACGAAAGCACAGCAGGCATCATCCTCGCCGGAGGCCGCTCCACGAGAATGGGTGGCGGCGACAAGTTTCTGCGCCCGCTTGCCGGCAGACCCATTCTTACCCATGTGATCGCACGTCTCGGCCCGCAGGTTTCTCACCTCGCCCTCAATGCCAACAGCGCGGCTGCCCTTCTTGCGTCTTTCGGCCTCGACGTGGTGCCGGACCCGCTTTCTGAGATGGGACCCCTCGGCGGCGTTCTGGCAGGGTTGCTCTGGGCACACCGGCAAGAAAACGCGCCAGCATACATTGTGACGGTGTCCTGCGACACACCTTTCCTCCCCCGCGATCTGGTCGCCAGACTGCATCAGGCTTCAGATCAGCCGGAGCGCATCGTCGTTGCCGGTTCCGGCGGCATGCTTCATCCGACATGCGCACTCTGGCCGGTGTCGCTCGCCGTGGACCTTGAAACATTTCTGCACCGTGAAGGCGCCTCCTCCGTACGCGCGTTTGCCGGAAAACGCCATGTACCGGCCGTCGCGGATTTCCCCATTCACGACGGGTGCGATCCCTTCTTCAACGTAAACACGCCCGAAGACCTTACGGAGGCGGAACGGCTGGCGGGAAAGGCGCGCAGATGAACGTGTTCGGCATCACCGGCTGGAAAAATTCCGGCAAAACGACACTGACGGAACAACTGGTTTCGGCTTTCGTGGCGCGCGGATTTCGCGTGGCGACGATCAAGCATGCGCACCACACATTCGAGGTCGATCAACCGGGCACCGATTCCTACCGGCATCGTGCGGCAGGGGCTTTTGAGACGGCCATCGTTTCCAGCCGCCGCTGGGCGATCATGCATGAACTTCATGAGGAAGACGAGCCGAGCTTGCCGGAGATTCTGGCAAGGCTTTCGCCATGTGATCTTGTTCTCGTGGAAGGTTTCAAAAAGGGATCGCACCCGAAGATCGAGTGCCGCCGCCGCGCCGCCCGCGATCAGGCTCCGCTTGCCGACACCGTGCCCAACATCGTTGCCATCGCCGCAGACCACCCGTTGGAAGGCGGCGCGCTGCCATTCTTCCAGCTAGACGATGCAGAAGGGATCGCCGACTTCATAGCCAGCTACATGGGACTTTCCTCTGCATGAACCGGTGTGCACATGGGGTTTATGGTTGCAATCTCGTCGTGAAGAGTGGGAATATCCACCCAAGCTCTGGCATCTGCACGATCAGCAGCGGGGCATATGATGATTGAGAGGAAGCCTTCATGCGTATGATACGGGGTATCGTTCTGAGCATCTCCGCGCTGGGTCTTTTGGTCGGCAGCGCGGCAGCTCAAGAGCGGATGCAGCTCAAGATCGGCACCGAGGGTGCCTATCCACCCTTCAACAACCTCACAGCCGATGGAAAGCTGGAGGGTTTCGACATCGACATCGCCCGCGCTCTTTGTGAGGAAATGAACGCCGATTGCGAATTCGTCACACAGGAGTGGGATGGCATCATCCCAGCGCTACAGGCGGGCCGGTTCGATGCGATCATCGCCTCTATGTCCATCACCGACGAGCGCCGGGAACAGGTGGATTTCACGGAGAAATACTATAATACGCCGCCCGCGGTTGTGGTGCCGAAGGATTCCGATATCGAGAGCGCATCGGTCGAGGCGCTCGCCGGTAGATCGATCGGTGCACAAGCCGCAACCACCCACGCGAATTTCGCCGAAGTCACTTTCGTCGAAAGCGATGTGCGTGTTTATCCGACCGCCGAGGAATACAAGCTGGACATGGCGAACGGCCGGCTGGACGCGGTGGTCGACGATGTGATCGTGCTGCAGGAATGGCTCGACACACCGGACGGCGAATGCTGCAAGGTGCTCGACACACTAAGCCCTGTCGAGGAAATTCACGGTGAGGGCATCGGCATCGCCGTACGGAAAGGCGAGGACGAATTGCGTGAGAAATTCAATGCCGCCATCGAGGCCATCCGCGAGAACGGAACATATAAAGAAATCAATGATAAATACTTCTCCTTTGATGCATATGGCGAATAAGATTTTCGATAACTAGAACTCCTGTCGCGGCGGGATCTCTCCCGCCGCTGACGTTTTCGAGGGTAAAGAGCGAGCACGATCGGATCGCGGATGGATGGTGTCCTGACCCTCCTGAGCTTCGGGCCGCAAGGCTGGAGTGATGAGATCGCGGCCGGTCTCCTCGTTACCGTCTCGCTGGCGCTGGCCACTCTGCCCTTCGGGCTGGCTGTGGGATATGGTGTCGCCCTCGGCAAGCTCTCGGGCGAGCCGAGCCTACGTCTGGCAGCGAACATCTTCACCACCATCTTCCGCGGTTTGCCCGAGCTTTTGACGCTGTTTCTGGTATTTTATGGAGCCCAGATTTCCATTCAGCGTTTGCTTGCCCTCGCCGGTGTCTCAGCAGGGATTGAAATCAACGCCTTCGCCGCCGGTATGGTCGCGTTGGGAGCGGTGTTTGCCGCCTATGCGAGCGAGGTCTTCGTCTCGGCCTTCCGCGCCATCCCGCCCGGCCAATATGAAGGAGCCTACGCCGTCGGTCTTTCGCGATGGCAAACCATGCGCCTCGTTATCATGCCGCAGTTCATCCGGATCGCCCTGCCCGGCCTGTCCAATCTGTGGCTCATCCTGCTCAAGGAAACCGCACTCGTCTCCGTCATCGGCCTTTCCGATGTGCTGCGCCAGACCAGCATCGCAGCGCGGGTGACGAAGGAGGCGTTCCTGTTCTTCGGCATCGCCTGTCTTCTTTATCTGGTGCTGGCGCTTCTGTCGTCTGTGGTGCTGTCTGCCATAGAGCGGCGTGTCTCGCGAGCGGGAGCGATGCGATGAGCCAGTCACACGGAACCACCGAGACACGCGCGCTTCCCCCCGCACAGCCTGTGCGGCGATGGACGCCAGCCAAGCTTCTCGGGGTGACGTTGCTGGGCGTGTGGTTCCTGCTTGCGCTTGGCGTCCTGCTTTTTCTCGTCAACTCATGGAATCCGGAGCTTTTTCGCCGCTACGCACCGGAATACCTGTCCGGCCTCTGGATAACGCTTCAACTCGTCGGCCTCTCCTTCCTGGTCGGGGGTGTTCTGTCGATCCCGATCGCCATCGGACGGCGCTCAACGAACCGGATTGTTGCTGCCTTTTCCTACGGTTACGTCTATTTCTTCCGGGGCACGCCGCTTCTGGCACAAACCTTCCTGGTTTATTACGGGCTTGGCTCCTTCCGCCCGCAATTCGAGGCGGTCGGCCTTTGGTGGTTCTTCCGCGAGGCGTGGTACTGCGCTCTCTTCGCCTTTTCGCTCAACACTTCGGCCTATCAGGCCGAGATCCTTCGCGGCGCGGTCGATACGATCCGGTATGGCCAGTGGGAAGCGGCAGCGGCCCTTGGTCTTTCCCGCCTGCAGACATTGCGGAAGATCATTCTGCCGCAAGCTCTTCTCGTTGCGTTGCGGCCTTACGGCAATGAGCTGATCCTCCTCCTGAAAGGTTCGGCCATCGTTGCCATCATCACGGTCTATGATCTGATGGGCGAAACGCGGCGCGCCTATGCACGCACCTTCGATTTCCAAACCTATATCTGGGCGGCTTTCATCTATCTCAGCGTCGTGGAAGTGCTGCGTATCGCAACCGATCGCATCGAGCGGCGGTTGACTCGGCACCTGCATCGCTGACTTAGATCGGGGCAGCAGCCTTCCCGAAGCGATGCCGGGTTGGCCGATGCGGAAAGGTATGGAGGAAGAGCCGAATGGCAAATGTCGCATTCATCGGGCTGGGCGTGATGGGGTATCCAATGGCGGCCCATCTGAAAAATCGCGGCGGACACGACGTCACCGTCTACAACCGCACAGCCGCCAAGGCGCAAAAATGGGCCGACGAGCATGGCGGCGCCACCGCAGCCACACCCTTGGAAGCGGCTCGTGACAAGGATTTCGTCTTTTCCTGCGTCGGCAATGATGACGATCTGCGTTCCGTTATCCTTGGACCCGACGGCGCCTTCTCGTCGATGAAACCGGGAGCGATTTTCATCGATAACACAACTGCTTCTGCGGAAGTGGCGCGCGAACTTGCCACGGAGGCGGAAAAGCGAGGTTTGGGCTTTGTCGACGCGCCCGTGTCCGGCGGTCAGGCCGGGGCGGAAAACGGCGTCCTCACCGTGATGTGCGGCGGCGATGAAGCAACGTTCGAAAAGGCTCGCCCGGTGATCGAAAGCTATGCGCGCATGGTGGGCCTGATGGGGCCGGCCGGCGCGGGGCAACTCACCAAGATGATCAACCAGATCTGCATTGCAGGGCTTGTGCAGGGATTGGCCGAAGGCATTCACTTCGGCAAGCAAGCGGGGCTCGACATCGAAAAGGTGATCGAGGTCATCTCCAAGGGAGCGGCGGGCTCATGGCAGATGGAAAACCGCTACAAGACGATGAACGCCGGCCAATATGATTTCGGTTTTGCCGTCGACTGGATGCGCAAGGACCTGGAAATCTGCCTTTCCGAGGCCGACCGTAATGGCGCGCGCCTGCCTGTCACGGCATTGGTCGACCAGTTCTACAAGGAGGTACAGCAGATGGGCGGCAGCCGTTGGGACACCTCTTCATTGCTGGCCCGGCTGGAAAAATAGAGCGCGCCGCGGCATGGCCGCAACCGTCATGCCGCAGAACTGGCCGGCTCCTTGTCCAGCACGAGATAATCGAGCGGCAGCTCCGTTGTGTATTTGATCTGCTCCATCGCAAAGGTGGAGGAAACGTCGCGGATCTCGATCTTGGAAATAAGCTTCTTGTAGAACACGTCGTAGGCGGCGATGTCCGGCACCACCACGCGCAACAGATAGTCCACATCGCCGCTCATTCGATAGAACTCGACCACCTCGGGAAACTCCTTGATGACTTCGGCGAAACGCCGCAGCCATTCGTGGCTGTGCGCATTGGTGCGGATGGAGACGAAAACCGTGACGCGGGCATTCACCTTCGTCGGGTCCAGAATGGCCACGCGGCGGCGAATGACACCCTCTTCCTCAAGCTTCTGAATGCGCCGCCAGCATGGCGTGGTCGAAAGCCCTACCTTCTTGGCAATGTCGGCTACGGCCAGCGTGGTGTTCTCCTGCAGAAGGCGCAGGATCTTTCGGTCCAGACGGTCCATGAGGCACTCCAAAGAGAATTATTTTCTATCTTTAAGGCTATTCAATAGCGGATAACAGAAAAAAATCCTCACGTCCAGCCATAGCCCCCCCTGCTCGGGATCAGATGCGCGCCCGTACTTCCCGCCGGAGAACCGGCAACAAGTCTCTCTCGAACCAGACATTTTTCTTCAACCATGCGGTGTTGCGCCAGGAAGGATGAGGCAGAGGCAGGACGCAAGGCACGCGCGGCCGCGCAAATATATCCTGCCAGTCACGCACCGTCTCCGTGAGGTTTTTCCTTCGCAGATTTCCCAGATGCCACGACTGCGCATATTGTCCGATGGCAAGCACCAGTTCGATTTGCGGCATCTCGGCCATGAGCCTTGCCTGCCAGACAGGAGCGCACTCGCGTCGCGGCGGCAGGTCACTGCCCTTGGCGTCGTATCCAGGAAAGCAAAATCCCATCGGCACGATCGCGAAGCGGTCCGGATCGTAAAACTGCGTGCGATCGACCCCCATCCAGTCGCGCAGGCGGTCACCGGAACGGTCATCGAAAGGCAAGCCCGAGGCGTGCACCCGCGTTCCGGGCGCCTGTCCGGCGATCAGCACACGCGCCTTGCGCGAGGCAACGACGACCGGTCGCGGCTCATGCGGAAGCGGTGCGCCCCGCGGATGTTCGCGGCACAATCGACAGACGCGAATCTCGCGCAGAAGCGTTTCGAGCGTGTTTTCCATCGTCGGTGGTGAAAGAAATTTCAGGCATCTGCGCTGGGGCGCGCGGCGATTACGTCAAACCAGCGCTGGAGATGGGTAAGTCCTTCGGGCATGTCAATGCGCGCCGGCTTCATGAACTGTATGCTGACGAGACACGTAATATCGGCGATGGTGAAATGATCACCAGCAATGAAACGCCTCGTTGCCAATTCACGATTCAGAAGGTGAAGGAACTCGGCCGCCCTCGGCTTGTTGACCTCCCCCCATTCCGGCACCTGCGGCACTTCCCATTCCTTCATGGCGGGGTGCAGGTGTCGAAAGGCGGCGGACACTGGCATGAAAAGGCCGAACTCGACACGCCGTTGCCACATTTCCACCAGCGCTCGGTCAAGCGCGCTGGTGCCGAAGAGTGGCGGATCCGGCTGCCGTTCCTCGAAATAGCGGCAGATAGCAACGGATTCCGTTAGAATCGTGCCGTCGTCAAGCTCCAGGATCGGCAGACGCTGCAACGGGTTGAGGCGGGTAACAGTCTCTCCGCGGTGTTCCAGCACGCCCATGTCGACCGGTATGCGCGCTACTTCCACCCCTTTTTCTGCCAAAAAGATGCGGACGCGTCGCGGGTTGGGCGCCCCGCCTCCGTCGTAAAGTTTCATTCTCGACCATCCTCTGCATATCGTTCCGAGGTGCGACAGCAGCCACTTTCGCTGAAGGGACTTTTAATGTTTCGCGGCTATACAACCATGCGTTTACCTGCGGGCATTGATCGGGGCTATGGCGCTCAGAGACAGCTACGGCACGGACAAATTCATTGTGGACCGCACCAAGCCCCATCGCAACAGCGAGGTGGCTCGCGCCGTGCGCCACACGCGCGACCGCCTGTCACATATGGCGGGCAATCCGGTCTTCGACCGCGAAATGCTGAAAATCCACGCCCGGGCCGTCACCAGCAGCGCTCCGGCGGTTCTCGTTCTTCTCCTCGTTATCGGGTTGGTGGGCGTTGCGCTCGGTATTCAAAACGACGTTTTCTTCTGGGCACTCCTGACTTCGGGCAGCTACGCCGGGCTTTACGTTCACGCGCGGCGCATTGCAGGACTCGCGCTCAACGAGATGGACGCGCGCAGCCTGCAAGTGCAGTTTCTGGCCCTGCACTTTCTCAGCGGAATAGGATGGGCTTATCTGGTCCTTATCGATTGTGGTGAGTGCGGCGGTTTCGGGCATCTTCCCGTGCTTCTCGCGATCTTTCTTCTGATCACGATAGCCGCGACGGCGTTGATAGCCGCCTCTCTGGGCGGCGCGCTGATCGTCACCTTCGCCCTGCCTGTGGCCACCTACGCATATCTCTACGGGAGGCTGCCGCTCGATGAGGAAACGATTATGGCAGCGCTCCTCATCCTGTCACTGCCATTCTTCTCCTATGTGGCGCACCACCGCAATCAAGCCGCTGTCAGTTTCTTGTCCTTCCGCAGCGAGAAGGATAGCCTCATCGCCGAATTGGAGACTGCCAAAGCGCTTTCGGACGAAGCGCGCCGACGGGCCGAAGAAGCCAATCTCGCCAAATCACGATTTCTCGCCTCGATCAGCCACGAATTGCGTACCCCTCTCAATGCGATCCTCGGTTTTTCCGAGGTCATGGCAAAAGAGGTGCTCGGGCCGATGCAGAACGGCACCTACCGCGAATATGCGCGGGACGTGCACGAGTCCGGAAAGCATCTCCTGGATCTCATCAACGAGATCCTCGATCTTTCCCGCATTGAAGCCGGCCGCTATCAACTCAATGAAGAGCCGCTCGATCTTGCGGATGTGGTGCGGGAATGCTGCCGCATGACGGAGTTGCGGGCCCGTGCCAAAGATGTTCAACTGATCCCGCAGTTCGAGCGGGGCCTGCCGTGGCTTTTGGCGGATGAACGGGCAGTGCGCCAGATCGCCCTCAACCTGCTATCAAATGCCATCAAATTCACCCCATCCGGCGGGGAAATTCACGTTCGTGTCGGCTGGACGGCAGGTGGGGGCCAATACATCGCCATCCGCGACAACGGCCCCGGCATTCCCGAAGACGAGTTGCCCGTGGTCCTTGCCGCCTTCGGTCAGGGGTCAATTGCCATCAAGAGCGCCGAACAGGGCACGGGATTGGGACTTCCCATTGTGCAGGGGCTGGCAAACTTGCACGGCGGCATATTGGAGCTGAAATCGAAGCTTCGTGAAGGCACGGAAGCAATCGTTGCCTTTCCCCGCAAGCGCGTAATGGAGGAACTGCCTGCCATTCCCAGCAGACAGGCGTCCAAAGCTGCGAGCGCCTGAGCGTCGCAATCAAACCGCGCGGCCGAGCACCTCAGTGGTTCCCGCGGACACTTCTCCCGCCGCTTTCACCAATCCAGCAGCAAGCGCGGCCGCCACCCCGCCGCTTCCGGTGGTACCAAGACCAAGGAGAGGCGCAAGCCCGATCCGTGTCGCTGCCTGCCGATGTGGCGCACTCGCCGTATCAGCCATCAGGCAATGGGAGATTGCGTCCGGGTTAAGCGCCTGGAGCACTGCCGCCGCTGCTGTCGCGGCAAGCCCGTCCAGAATGACCGCGACATTCTGCGTCCGCGCGGCAAGGATCGCGCCGACAAGCGCAGCGATTTCACGCCCGCCGAGACGGCGCATCGCTTCCAACGGATCGCCGGAATGATCACGATGGAGCGCCAGCGCTTCGGTAAGCACCGCCTGCACGCCCTCGCCGGCATCCTGCCACTCGCCGCCTTCGCTCCCGTCAAGAGCGCTCAGAAGCGCCATGGCCGAAGCATCTCCCGCGCCGTCGACCGTGCCCAGGCAGACGAGATCCGCGCCGCTTGCCACGGCTTCCATGCCGAAAGCAGCGGTTGCGGCTGCCGCCCGCTCTTCAAGCGCCGGGGCCTGGGTGATGTCTTCCACCGGCATTTCGAGCGCCAGGTCGAACACATTGAGGCCGAGATTGCCGGCCGCGCAAAGATGGCTGACCGGCGCCGCGCCGGCCGCGACCGCTTCGACACCGCGTTGCGCGTCTGCTATCGGCTCGGCGACACCAAGCCGGCTTGAAACGGCGTGGGTCGCCGCAAACAAAGCCACAGTTGGTCTGACCACCCGCGCCGGCTGCCGCCCGGTGGCGCGCGCAAACCAGACCGCTATTTCCTCCAGGCGCCCCAGAGTGCCGGCGACCCTCCTTAGGTCCCCTCGCACGCGCTCGCCCGCGCTCGTATGCGGCGCAGACAGCCGCTGAACCAGATCGCGTATATCGTCGAAGGGAAGGCCGCTTGTCATGATCGCCTCGTTCACGGAATGCCGATTGGCATAGAGGGACGATCGCCCCGTGGCAATGCCATATCAGCGGGCTCTTGCGTTCAGGCGCGAACGGCTCCATCTGAACATCGTGCCATATGGATGCTGAAAACAGTGATCGAATCTCCCTGCATTCTCGTCTGTTCGATTGACGAGAAAACCGGCTACTGCTTCGGCTGCGGACGAACACGCGGCGAGATTGCCGGTTGGCTGACCATGAGCCCCACCGAACGCGGAGCGATCATGGATGTGCTGGCGGAGCGATTGGAGGGAATTGAGCGCCCTGCACGCCGCGAGACCCGTCGCCGACGGCTTGCGCGGGAACGCGCGGAGAAATCATAAACATGCAGGTCTTCTGGATTGCGATCGCTGTTCTTGGTGCCGGGCTTGTTCTGCTGATCGCAAATCACGATGCGGGATCGGTCTTCGGCATCGAGAACAATGCCTTTGCCTCCATGCTGTATCTCGGCCTTTGGGCAGCGGTTCTCATCGTCGGGATCCTCGGTTCACGCATGCGCTTGTTCCACGTTGCCCGCGATCTTGCTTACTGGCTCCTGATCCTGCTCGTTCTCATGACCGGTTATCAATACCGTTACGAGTTGCAGGACGTTGCGAGCCGGGTGACCGCCGGCCTGATACCCGGCAGTCCGCTGACCATTTCCAGCGACGGTCGCACCGCAGTCATGCTGGAGAGGGCGCCGAACGGCCATTTCGAGGTGCGCATGCAGGTGAACGGGACGACCGTGAATGCGCTTGTCGACACGGGCGCCTCGACGACAGTGCTGACGAGCGCCGATGCTGCCCGGGCCGGCATTGCCACAGAGGAACTGGCATTTGCGGTGCCGGTGATGACGGCGAACGGCCGCGCGCTCGCGGCAAGCGCCAGGGTGGAATCGCTTATCATTGGCGCCATCGAACGCAAAAACGTTCCGGTGCTCGTGGCCGCGGAAGGCCGCCTCGGGCAAAGCCTGCTCGGCATGCAGTTCCTGACCAGTCTTTCCGGTTTCGAAATGCGTGGCGACCGGCTGATCCTCACCGACTGAGGTTGTGATCGGAGCGGCAGCTTGCAGCTGTCAGATTGGCCTGACCCCATAGGGTGGTCCGGTTTCAATCTTAGTTCATGATCGGCCTTGGGGCTATTGCCTGGGCAGATGACGGTGCTGCTCCGCTTGCTGGCGCAGGCCAGATGATGGCCTCGG
>JAJUHJ010000014.1 GCA_029279965.1 Phyllobacteriaceae bacterium | reverse complement strand
GAAGCGGGCGGGCAGATCGTCGACGGCGCCATGAAGCGGCCGCATTATGCGGGTCCAAACCCCCGTCGCGGTGCGCTCGCGGCGGGAAGCGGAGGCCTTCTCGAGATCATGGCCGGCGTGGTGGCGGAATTGGATGATTAGCGCCGTGCATTCACTTTGGATATACACACAACGCTCTATATCTCCTTGGCCTCCGCATTTATGGAGATGCCACATGATTCCATCCGGCTGCAAAATGCGATAGAGCATTGGCGGCCGGTGAATAGCCGGCATCGAACAACCACGGCAAACGAGTGGATAGCGGAGCGTCTACGCAAAGCGATTGCCGAAGATGCTCCAAAATCGGGTATGATCAGTGCTATGACCGAGGATAAGGGAAAAAAGCAACTTCTCCATCTCGTCTTCGGCGGCGAGTTGAAGGCGCTTCGAAGCACGGAGTTTCGTGATCTTGAGGCGTTGGACCTGGTCGGCATCTATGGCGATTACAAGTCCGCCGAAACCGCCTGGCGGGCAAAGGCGCAGGAAACGGTGGATAATGCGCATATGCGCTACTTCATCGTACACCTGCATCGCCTTCTAGATCCCGAAAACGGCTCGCCCGGCCAGGATTGAACGATGGACGACAAGGCGCTGGCGCGCTCAATGCCCCGTCGGTCGAAGCCCCGACGCCTCTCCCTCGCGCGACCGGCCAGGGCGCTCTGGCAACTCATCAGGAAGCCGCTGGCCCGCTCCAATATCGTCAAGAATGTTCTTGCCTCATTGCTGGCCACGTTGATCCGTTTTATCGCGCGCACGAATCCGCGCGTGGAAGGATCACACGATTTGGATAAGGCCATTGCCGATCATACTCCCGCAATTGCGGCCTTCTGGCACGGGCAGCATCTTTTGGCACCGGCAGTCAATCCTGGAGGTCATCGCATGGTGGCACTCTTTTCCAAGAGTGCCGATGCCGAGCTCAATGCTCTCGTGGCAGAGAAACTCGGACTGGGCATCGTGCGCGGCTCCGGCGGGCGTGCCGGCGCGAACAATGCCGGCAAGGGCGGGGCCAGAGCATTGATCCAGCTCAAGCGCAGCCTTGAGAAAGGGTGCAATGTCGGCATGATTGCCGATGTCCCGCATGGCACTCCGCGTCAGGCCGGGCTTGGCATCGTCGTGCTTGCCCGTCTTTCCGGGCGCCCAGTCTTGCCTGTGGCCGTCGCCACGAGCAGGCGGAAGGTTCTGGAGCGCACCTGGGACAAGACAGCCATCAATCTGCCTTTCGGTCGCAGCGCTGTTGTCCTGGGGAACCCGATCCACGTCCCCGCCGATGCAGATGAGATGGAAATGGAGAATATGCGCCGGCAGGTGACCCGTGCTCTCAACCAGGCGACCGATGAAGCCTATGCGCTTGTAGACGGCACTTACCGCCAGGGTGGCGGCGCCTGATGAGCGAACGTTGGGCGCGATCCATCCTTGCCACCTACCGCTGGGCGGGTGCGGCTGCCTATCCGCTGGTTGGCGGCTATATCGTCTGGCGAGTCGGCAAGGGCAAGGAAGACCCGACTCGTCGCCACGAACGCTATGGCCGGGCCAGCGTACCCCGTCCCGAGGGCCCGCTGATCTGGATTCACGCCGCCAGTGTTGGTGAGACGGTTGCTGTTATCGGCCTTATCGAAAGCATTCTGGCAAGCGGCATAAACATCGTCCTGACCACCGGTACCGTTACGTCTGCGGCCGTCGCTTCCGAACGCCTGGACAAGCGGGTTATCCATCAATATGTGCCGCTGGATCTCAAGCCCGCCGTCAGCCGTTTTCTCAACCACTGGCGTCCCGATCTGGCCATTATGGCCGAGTCGGAAATCTGGCCCATGACCATCCTCGAACTGGGCGCGCGGCGGGTGCCTCAGGTGCTGGTCAACGGGCGCATGTCCGACCGTTCCTTCGCCAGGTGGTCCAGGCGCCCTTTGCTTGCCGAAGCGTTGTTTGAGAATCTCGCGCATGTCGTTGCCCAGTCGGAGTTGGACGGGGAGCGTTTCCGCAGCCTCGGAGCGAGGCCCGTAACGGTATCCGGCAACCTGAAGGTAGATACACCGCTCCCACCGGTGGACGATGCCGCGCTTGCGATGTTGCGGCAGGCGATAGGCGGGCGCAAAGTCTGGGCGGCGGTTTCAACCCACGAGGGGGAGGAGGAAATTGCCGCCGACATTCACCTCATGCTTCGCAGACGGCATCCGGATATCCTCACCATCATCGTGCCGCGCCACCCGGATCGTGCAGGCGAGTTGAAGAATGCCCTTGCCGCGCGCGGTCTCAATGTCGCTCTTCGCGCCGGCAATGAGCCGATTTCGCCACGGACGGACATATTCCTCGGCAACACGATCGGGGAAATTGGGCTCTATCTCCGGCTCACGGAAGTCGCGTTCGTGGGACGCTCCATGACCGGTGAAGGCGGTCAGAACCCGCTGGAGCCGGCGATGCTGGAGACGGCGGTGCTTTCCGGCCCGAACGTACAGAACTTTCGCGACGCCTATGGCCGGCTGATCGGATGCGGTGGCGCCAAGCTGGTGCAAGATAAAAACATGCTTGCTGGTGCTGTCGATCTGTTGCTTCGGGACAATCTTACGCGCAGAAAGATGATTGCTGCGGGGAAGGCTGCGGTGGCGGAAATGTCCGGAGCGTTGACGCATACCCTTGCCGCGCTTGAGCCATTCATCCACCCACTTATCGTCAAATGCCGCCTGCGCGGCGGCACTGGCGGTCAAGGTTAAGCGATGGCGAGTGAGGAGCCGCCCTTCTGGTGGAAGGAGGCCGATTGGCGCGCGTGGAGCCTCTGGCCGATTTCCGCCGTTTATGGCCGCGTTGCGCGAGCCCGAATGGCGCGGGGACGTCGCGAGAAGGTTGCACCTGCTGTATTGTGCGTGGGAAACCTGACGATTGGCGGAGAGGGCAAGACACCCGTGGCGATCGCGCTCGCCCGGGAGGCTTTGCGCGGAAAAATCAAGGCAGGTTTTCTATCGCGAGGCTATGGCGGCAGCCTGTCCGCCCCTCATCTGGTCGATCCTGAGAACGATGCCGCAAGGCTCGTGGGCGATGAACCGCTGCTTCTTGCCCGCCACGCGCCGACCGTGGTCGCGGCAGACCGCATAGCCGGTGTGGCGCGGCTCGTATCGGAAGGCTGCGAACTCATCATCATGGATGACGGCTTTCAAAGCGCGCGTGTCCATATGGATTATGCCTTGATCGTCATCGACGCGCGCCGCGGTGTCGGAAACGGTCACGTGATCCCGGGCGGGCCGCTGCGTGCGCCACTGATCGATCAGATGCGCTATGCGGATGCCGTTGTCAGGATGGGGGAGGGGGAGGCGGCCGACATCGTCGTGCGAAAAGCCGCGCGCGCTGGACGGCCCGTTTTCACGGCGCGGGTCGCGCCATGCAGCCCGCAGGAGTTTCAGGGCGCGCGTGTCCTCGCCTTCGCGGGCATCGGCAATCCGGAAAAATTCTACGCCACGCTGCGCGAGACCGGGGCCGAGATCGCGGCGACACGTTCCTTTCCCGACCATCATCCCTTCAGTGCCGAAGATATAGCGGACCTGAATGCCGAGGCAAAGGCGGGGGACCTGCAGCTCGTGACGACTGAAAAAGACCAGGTGCGGCTTTGCCACGGCGATGCTGCGATGGCAGCGTTTGCCCGCTCGGTTCGTGCCCTGCCGATAAGAACTGTTTTCGAGAACGAGGACACGCCTGATCTCATCCTGCGTGACACGCTTGGCCGCTGGCGTGAACGTGTGCTGGCCAGGCCGGATTAAAAGTTGGAACGTCCCCTATCCGAGCGAGTAGAGCACGATGCTCACCGTGCAGACCGTTCTCGCCTCAGTCTCGCCGCTTTAGATCGGGATTGATCTTGAGTTCCTGGGCGAACGATGTCTCCGCGTTCAAGTAGGATTCCTGACGCGCCACGCTCCAGTATTTGAGCTCCTCCAACGGGATTGCTTCACCGGTGACGGCGCAGCGCACGAAAGCGCCGGGCGACAACACCTGAAAGTCGCCATCCAGATAACGAATACGCGCTTCCCGCGCGCCCGGTCCTTCAAAACGGTTCATGCCAATACCCTTTCCCGATGGCCATGCGCCATATCTCGCCCGATCCGTCAAGCACGCCCTTTCCGGCAAGGCCGATCCGCTATCGCCGCCCGAAAAGCCTCTCGATATCGGAAAGCTTCAGCTCGATATAGGTCGGCCGGCCGTGATTGCACGTGCCGGAGCCGGGAGTTGCTTCCATCTGGCGCAAAAGCGCGTTCATCTCCTCCGGCTTCAGCCTTCGGCCGGAGCGCACGGAACCGTGACAGGCCATGGTGGCGGCGATGTGGTCGATCCGTTCCTTGAGGCTATCGGCAGTGTCGTTCTCGGCGATTTCATCGGCAAGATCGTGAACCAGCGCCGCCGCGTCCACCTCGCCCAACATTGCCGGCGTCTCACGCACCGCGACTGCTCCCGGGCCGAAACGCTCAAGGCGGAGCCCCAGCTGCGCCAGGAACGGCGCGTGTGCTGAAAGGCGTTCGGCATCCTCTTCCGGCAGATCGACGATTTCGGGCATGAGCAACATCTGAGCCGGCAGAGGGCGGGCGTGGATTGCCTGCTTCAAAGCCTCATAGACAAGCCGCTCGTGGGCAGCATGCTGATCGACGATGACGAGCGAGTCCTGTGTTTGCGCGACGATGTAGTTCTCGTGAACCTGTGCGCGCGCGGCACCCAGGGGCTGACGTGCAAACTCCGCGGCCGGCTCGGTCTGCGCCGCGCGCGCATCCGCGCTGATGACACCGCCGACATCGAAGGCAGCCTGTTCGGCTTCGGAAAAGCCAGCACCCGTGGTGCCGACGACGGCAGTCTCCAGTGGTCTGCCGGGAGATGTTTCCATCGACCAGCCGCCGCGAGGCTGCTCGCGGCCTGCGAAATCATGGGCCCGATAACGTTGATGCTCGTATCCGCCGCCTTGTGGCTTGCGGAAGGCGTCGATCATGGCGGCCGCGCCGGTTGTTGCGGCGCGCACGCCGGCCCCTTCAAGCGCCTGGCGAACCGCGCCGACGATGAGGCCGCGCACCAGGCCGGGGTCGCGAAAGCGGACGTCCGCCTTGGCAGGATGCACATTGACATCGACCACCTGCGGGTCGAGCGAGAGAAACAGCGCAGTCAACGCATGCCTGTCGCGCGGAAGAACATCCATATAGGCAGCGCGGATCGCGCTGGCGATCAACTTGTCGCGCACCGGCCGTCCATTGACGTAGGCGAACTGGTTAAGCGCATTCCCGCGCGTGAAGGAGGGTATGGAGACGTAGCCTGAAAGACGTGTTCCTTCTCTTTCAGCCTCGATTGGAAGGGAATTTTCCGGGAATTCCTTCCCCATCACCTGCCCCAGCCGACGCAGCAGACCATCGCCATCAGCCGAGACGGCGGGCAAGTCCAGCATGCTGCGATCCAGCCCCGACAGGGTGAAGCGCACGGCGGGAAAGGCAAGGGCGATGCGCTTGATCACATCGCCGATTGCCGCCGCTTCCGCCCGCTGGCTTTTCATGAATTTGAGCCGGGCGGGGGTGGCGAAGAAGAGATCCCGTACCTCAACGATTGTGCCGGCATTCGCGGCCACTGGTTTGACCGGGCCGACGCTCCCGCCCTCCACCACGATTTCCGCGCCGCTATCGGCCGCCGGTGTCCGCGAGCGCAGGTTAAGCCGTGCGGCCGAGCCTATGGACGGCAACGCTTCGCCGCGGAAACCCAGCGTGCGGATGTCGTGGATATTGCCGGAGAGTTTCGACGTGCAGTGGCGTGAGACCGCCAGCGGCAACTCTTCCGGTGGAATGCCGCCGCCATCGTCGCTCACGCGGATAAGCGCCAGCCCGCCGCCGGCGGTTGCTACTTCGATACGGGTGGCGCCCGCATCGAGCGCATTCTCCACCAGTTCCTTCACGACGCTCGCCGGCCGCTCGATGACCTCGCCGGCGGCGATCTGATTGATGATGTTTTCGGAAAGCTGCTGAATGCTCATGAAACCATGATAAGCGGATTCGGGCGACGTGCGAACCATCGTTGCACCGCTCGGCCACATGTGCTTGCTTCGGTCTGCATGTCGGTGCTTCCAGATGAAAAGGATGGGTGTGAACATGGACAATCCGCGGGCGAACTTCGCCTGGAACGACCCTTTTCTTCTCGATGGGCAGCTTTCCGAGGAGGAACGCATGATCCGCGATGCGGCGGCGGCTTTTGCCGCTGACCGACTCGCACCCCGCATCGAGCATGCCTACATGAATGAGGAAACCGATCCGGCAATCTTCCGCGAGATGGGGGAGGCCGGCCTTTTGGGCGTTACCATCCCGGAGGAGTATGGCGGCGCCGGCGCGGGATATGTGTCCTACGGGCTCGTCGCGCGTGAGGTGGAGCGTATCGATTCGGGCTATCGCTCCATGATGAGCGTGCAATCTTCCCTCGTCATGTACCCGATCCATGCCTACGGTTCGCAGGAACAGCAGCGCAAATACCTGCCGAAGCTTGCCAGCGGCGAGTGGATCGGGTGTTTTGGGTTGACGGAGCCCGACGCCGGCTCGGACCCCGGATCCATGAAGACGCGGGCGGAGAAAATCGACGGCGGCTACCGGCTTACCGGCTCGAAAATGTGGATCTCCAATTCGCCCTTTGCCGATGTCTTCGTGGTTTGGGCGAAATCTTCCGCTGACAATGACCAGGTGCGTGGCTTCATCCTTGAGAAGGGCATGAAAGGGCTTTCAGCACCCAGGATCGGCGGCAAGCTCTCCCTGCGCGCCTCAGTCACTGGCGAAATCGTCATGGATGGTGTCGAGGTGGGCGAGGACAGTCTGCTGCCGGGTGTCTCTGGCCTCAAAGGCCCCTTCGGCTGTCTCAACCGCGCGCGCTATGGCATTTCCTGGGGAGTGATGGGAGCAGCCGAAGATTGCTGGCACCGTGCGCGCGCCTATGGGCTGGAGCGGACGCAGTTCGGCAGGCCGTTGGCAGCCACGCAGCTCTTTCAGAAGAAACTTGCCGATATGCAGACGGAAATCGCGCTGGGGCTTCAGGCTTCCTTGCGCGTCGGCAGGCTTTTTGAAGAAGGCGGAATGGCTCCTGAAATGATCTCCCTCGTCAAGCGCAACAATTGCGGCAAGGCGCTGGAGATTGCGCGAATGGCGCGCGACATGCATGGCGGCAACGGAATTCAGATCGAATACCACGTGATGCGCCACGCGCAGAATCTGGAGACTGTCAACACCTATGAGGGCACGCACGACGTACATGCGCTCATACTTGGAAAGGCGCAGACGGGACTCCAGGCGTTCTACTGAGCACAGAAGCGCCCGTTGCGCACTATTTGCCGCGAACGTCTCCGATCAGTCCTTCGTTTCCTGCACCAGCGCATAGAGATTGAGGCAACGGCCGCCGCTGCGGCAGTAAGCGAGCACGGGCTGGGGAAGGCTTTCGAGCGTTGCGGCCATTTCCTGCACGTTCTCGGCCGTGATGGCCCCGGAGACGACCGGAAGGAAGCGAAATTCCAGGCCGGCCTCCCGAGCCGCCGTCTCGACCGCATCGTGCGGCACCGCGCCATCCTCGCTGTCAGGGCGATTGCAGATGATGCTTTTGAAGCCGGCTTGCGCGATTTCCGGTACCTGCGCGGCAGTGATCTGCCCCGTTACGGAAAACGCGTCATTGACCTGGCGAATATCCATTTTACGTCCTTTCAGAGTTTGATGAGGAGCGGTCGACGCTTGGGGAGGCTCCGTCGAGAAACGACCGGATGAGCGTGGCCGTTCCGTCCGGCTGCTCGATGCAGGGAAGATGGCCAGCATCCGCGATGATCTCACATCGCGCGCCTTCTATCAGCGATGCCAGTTCGCGCACGAGTTCAGGCGGTGTCGAGCCGTCCTGGTCTCCCACAAGGCACAGGGTCGGCACCTTCAGTGCGCGCGTTGATTCCGTGAGGTCGGCGTCACGCAGTGCCGCGCATGTGCCGGCATAGCCTTCGCTCGCCGTGCGCGTGAGCATGGCGGTATAGCCGATGAAGGCGGGGTTTTCGGGCGTGCGATAAAGGGGTGTGAACCAGCGTTCCATGACACTGTCCGCGATCGACCCGATCCCGGCCTTATTAACAGCGTCGATGCGGGCATTCCAGGATTCCGCGGTGCCGATCTTGTGCGCTGTATCGCACAGCACGAGCGCGCGCACCAGATCGGGCCGGAGGGCCGCGAGCCCCTGCGCAATCATACCGCCCACCGAAAGCCCGACGATCACCGCCGAGGATATTTTCAGCAGATCAAGCAGAGCGGCCAGATCATCGACGTGGTCCTTGAGCGAATAGGGTTGCGGCGTGGCTTCGGAGAGGCCGTGCCCGCGTTTGTCATAAAAGACGAGGCGGAAGTCCTTCGCCAGATTTTGCGCCACTCCGTTCCAGATGCGGAAGTCGGTGCCCAGCGAATTGGCAAAGACCAGCACCGGTCCTTCCGCCGCTCCTCGCACCTCGTAATGCAACACGATTCCATTGACGCGTTCAAATGGCATGTGGCGCGCCTCCTTTTCCGGTTGCCATGTATGGGAACTGTGATGCCCGCGTCAATTCGCGGGCTGATGCTTGTCGCCTAGCCGCACGGCGATCCTTCGTTCATTGCATGATAAGCAACATCTGTTGCATCAGAGCCGAATTGCGGTTTAAGATGCGTCCATGGATCGAACCACCTTTGCTGATCGCGTTGCCCGTTCCATGGATACTTTGCCTGGTCAGATGAGCATGGCGGCGCATTACGTGCTGGAAAATCCGGGCGACGTCGCCTTGCTTTCCATGCGTGAGCAGGCGCGCCGCGCCGGTGTTCAGCCCTGGACCATGACCCGGTTGGCAAAACGTTTCGGCCTCGACGGGTATGAAGCCGTGCGCCGGCTTCACGGCGCCGCGCTGAAGGAACAGGCGCTGGGTTTCTCCGGCAAGGCGGACGCGCAGGTGGCACGTCATCGCGAGGCAGGTGGCCATGCGCTCGCGGCAGAGATCGCGGGCATGACAGCCAGCCAGGTTGCGGCTCTGGGCGAGGTCGCCACTCTCGACGTTCTGGCTCAGGCCGCTGTGACGATGGCCACTGCGCGGCGTATCTACGTTCTTGGTTTGCGCTCCAGCCGGCCGGTGGCCGAGCATTTGGTCTATCTGCTTTCATTTTTGGGTGAGAAGGCACGCATCGTCGATATGCGCGGGGGAGCCGGTCTCGACGCGCTTCGCTTCGCAACGGCGGACGATGTTTTCTTTGTTGCCACTGTCGCGCCCTATACGCGCGCGAGTGTGGAGGCCGCACGCCATGCCCGGACAAAACATCTGCCGATTGTCGCCCTGACGGACAATGCGGGCTCACCCGTTGCCGGGTTGGCCCGTCACGCGATCTTCGTGGGCACGGAAAGCCCCTCCTTCTTTCATGCCATGACGCCCGCCTTTGCAGCCGTCGAGATGCTGGCGGCGCTGGTCGCGGGCGAAGGCGGAGAGAAGGCTCTGGAGGCCATTGCCCGCGCGGAGCACGAACTTTCCGAACTCAGGATCCATCTTTTTCAACGTGCCGCTCGGAAGCGGCGGGATACGCACAAATGACCTACATTCTGCATCGACAGGTTCACGCGGATTTGCCGGTCGCCATTGGTGGCGAGGGCGTCGAGCTGTTCGACAGTGCCGGCAAGGCTTACATCGACGCCTCCGGAGGGGCAGCCGTCTCATGCCTGGGGCACAATCATCCCGACATCGTGGAGGCCATCAGGCAGCAGGCCGGCAAGCTGGCTTACGCGCACACGAGCTTCTTTACGAACGAACCTGCCGAAGCGCTTGCCGAACAACTGGTCAAGACAGCGCCGGACGGCATCAGCCATGCCTATCTCGTCTCAGGCGGTTCGGAGGCAAACGAGGCGGCGCTGAAGATGGCGCGGCAGTATTTCGTCGAGAAGGGGGAGCCGCAGCGTCGCCACATCATCGCGCGGCGCCAGAGTTATCACGGCAACACCCTGGGTGCGCTCGCAGCCGGAGGCAATGAGTGGCGCCGGGCGCAGTTCCAGCCCCTGCTTATCGAAACCCACCATATCGATCCGTGCTACGCTTACCGCTATCGGAAACCGGATGAGACGGAGGAGGAGTACGGGCAGCGCGCCGCGCAGCAGCTCGAGGAGAAAATTCTCGAACTCGGCGTCGATAAGGTCATGGCCTTCATCGCCGAGCCGGTGGTGGGCGCGACGGCGGGTGCCGTGCCTGCCGTTCCAGGTTATTTCCGCCGCATCCGAGAAATCTGCGATCGCTATGGAGTCCTGCTCATCCTTGACGAGGTGATGTGCGGCATGGGGCGCACGGGCACGCTCTTTGCTTGCGAGCAGGATGGCGTGGCGCCTGACATCGTCACCGTCGCAAAGGGACTGGGCGGTGGTTACCAGCCGATTGGCGCAGCGCTTCTGGCGCGCCACATCTTTGATGCCTTTTCCGAGGGTTCCGGGCTGTTCCAGCATGGGCACACCTATATGGCCCACCCGGTTGCATGTGCCGCGGCGCTGGCTGTTCAGGAAGTGATCGC
This sequence comes from Phyllobacteriaceae bacterium, assembly GCA_029279965.1. Classification (GTDB taxonomy): domain Bacteria; phylum Pseudomonadota; class Alphaproteobacteria; order Rhizobiales; family Rhizobiaceae; genus Chelativorans. The sequence goes on along the minus strand of JAJUHJ010000014.1, from coordinate 31,604 downwards.
CCGTGACAACCTTCTGGGAAATGTGCAGGCGATGGGCGCCCACCTGCGCGCGCGTCTCGAGGCCCGCTTCGGCAATCACGCCTATGTGGGCGATATTCGCGGACGCGGACTCTTTCTGGGGATTGAACTCGTGACCGACCGCGCGAGCAAGGAGCCCTTCGACCCGGCGTTAAAGGTTCATGCTCGCGTGAAGAAGGAGGCGATGGCGCGTGGCCTGATGGTATATCCCGCCGGCGGTACGGTGGATGGCGTGCATGGCGACCACGTTCTGTTGGCGCCGCCGTTTATTATCGATTCCCAGACGGCGGACGCTGTCGTCGAGCGGCTCGGAGCCGCCATCGATGCTGTGGTGGGGTGAAACTGAAGGAGGGAGGAGTGGTGCGCACGGCATGTCTGATCCCGCCGCACAATGACGGTGGGGGACAACATTCCCGTGTAACTTCAACTAAATTGCGCGCTACGTCCATTGACTTGGGCGCGGGGGCGTTTAACGCTTTCGGCTTAGATCGCGCAGACAAGCTGGCCGGATATCTTGCACGGCATTCCGGCGGCAGTGACCCGTTTAGAGCGGGCAGAACCATACGTGCAAATACTATCGGGTGAACATTCAGGGAGACCCTCATGAAATTGAAACGCATTCTCGGGCTTGGCGTCGCTACGGCGCTTTTGGGCGCCTTGTCGGCAGGCACTGCCACGGCACAGGAGCAGCGCTTCGTCTCCGTCGGCACCGGCGGTGTGACGGGCGTCTACTATCCGGTGGGCGGCGCCTTGTGCCGGCTGGTGAACCAGACCCGGCGCGACCATGGCATTCGGTGCTCGGTGGAATCCACCGGCGGCTCCGTGTTCAATGTCAATGCCATCAGAGGCGGTGACCTGGAGTTCGGCGTCGTACAGTCGGACGTGCAGTACAATGCTTTCAATGGTGAAGCGAGCTTTGCCGACACAGGCGCCCATGAGGACCTGCGTTCGGTCTTCTCGCTGCACGCGGAGCCGCTGACCATCGTTGCCCGCGCAGGTGCCAATGTCTCCGCCTTCGACGATCTCAAGGGCAAGCGGGTCAACATCGGCAATCCCGGCTCTGGCCAGCGTGCCCTGATGGATCTGCTGATCGAGGAAAAAGGCTGGACCAACGCGGACTTTGCGCTTGCCGCCGAACTCGCGCCGGCCGAGCAGAGCGCCGCGCTGTGCGACAACAACATCGACGCCTTTGCCTACACCGTCGGCCACCCCGCCGGCTCTATCGAGGAAGCAACCACCACCTGCGACAGCGTGATCGTCCCGGTGGAGGGTGATGTCGTCGACCGGTTGGTCGAGGAGAGCCCCTATTATTTCAAGGCGGTGATCCCGGGCGGCATGTATCGCGGCACTGAAGAAGACGTGAACACCTTCGGTGTCGGTGCGACGCTGGTGACGTCCGCTAACGTGCCGGAGGATGTCGTCTACACCTTGGTCCAGTCCGTATTCGAAAACTTCGATTCCTTCACGGATCTGCACCCGGCGCTTGAGAACCTGACACCGGAAGAGATGATCAGTCAGGGCAATTCGGCGCCGATGCATCCCGGCGCTGAGCGCTACTATCAGGAGCAAGGCTGGCTCGAATAAGACGATTCGAGAAAGGGCGCCCATGAGGGCGCCCTTTTACATTGCCGCGGGGGGCGGCGCATCGAATAATCAAGAAGGTTTCCCGGGGAACAGACCGATGGCCGAAAAGTCGAACGCCGCTGCAGGCGGGGGTGTACAATATTCGTCAGATGATCTGCAGGATCTCGTCGCCTCTTCGGATACGGGAGCGCGTGATCCTTCCGGAATCACCGGCTATATCATAGCAGCGGTGGCCCTTTGCTGGTCGCTGTTCCAGCTCTACATCGCTTCTCCGCTACCGTATACCCTGTCGAGCCTGACCGGTCTCCCGCTGGTCCTCAATCAGGCCGAATCCCGCGCGATCCATCTTGCCTTCGGATTGTTCCTTGCCTTTATGGCGTTTCCCGCCTTCGCCCGCAGTCCACGCGAGCGCGTTCCGGCATTTGACTGGATCCTCGCGCTACTGGCAGCCGGATGCGCTTTGTACGTATTCATTTTCTATCATGAACTCGCCCGACGGCCTGGCTTGCCCATCACCCAGGATCTTGTGGTCGCCGGATTGGGCATGATCCTGCTTTTGGAGGCTACACGCCGCGCGTTGGGGCCGCCGCTTGTCATCGTAGGGTTGGTGTTCCTTGCCTACGTCTTTTTCGGCTCTTCGCCTATGCTGCCGGATATCCTCCGCTGGGGCGGTGCATCGTTTGACCGCGCGATGGACCAGATGTGGCTGTCGCCCAATGGCGTTTTCGGCGTTGCGCTCGGCGTCTCTTCCGCCTTCGTCTTTCTCTTCGTGCTGTTCGGCTCCATGCTCGACCGTGCAGGTGCGGGCAATTTCTTCATTAAGCTCGCCTTCGCATTGCTCGGCCATATGCGTGGGGGTCCGGCTAAGGCGGCGGTGCTTGCCTCGATGATGACTGGTGTCATCTCCGGCTCCTCGATTGCAAATGTGGTGACCACCGGCACATTCACCATTCCCTTGATGAAGCGCGTGGGCTTTACACCGGAGAAGGCGGGTTCCGTCGAGGTGGCCAGTTCCGTCAATGGACAGATCATGCCGCCGGTCATGGGGGCGGCCGCCTTCCTCATGGTCGAGTATGTCGGCATCTCATATCTCGAGGTGGTCAAACACGCCTTCCTGCCAGCCGTGATCTCCTACATCGCGCTGCTTTACGTGGTGCATCTGGAAGCCGTACGGCAGGACATGCCGGTGCTGGAAAAGGCGCAGACACGTCCCGCGACGGCCGCTCTTCTGCGCGTCGGGATCACTGTTGCATCCATTCTCATATTGGCTGGCGCGATCTATTACGGCATCGCTCTCGTGCGCTATCTCCTGCCGGGAATTTCCGCACCGGTGCTGGTGCTGGCGTTGTTGGCTATTTATGTCATGCTCATCTGGTATGCGGCGCAAGCGCCGGACCTGGAACTGGATGATCCCGAATCGCCCGTCGTCGAGCTTCCAATCGCTACCGAAGTGCTGAAGACAGGCATGCACTACCTGCTGCCATTGGTGGTGCTCATCTGGTTCTTGATGATCGAACGCGCTTCGCCCGGCCTCTCGGCGTTTTACGCTGTGCTCGTGCTCATCTTTATGATGGTCACGCAGAAGCCGCTGAAGGCCCTCTTTCGCGGGGTTCAGTCCAGCGAGTGGCGTGCCGCCTTCATCGAGGGGCTGGGGGACCTTCTTGCGGGTCTTATCACCGGCGCGCGCAATATGATCGGCATCGCCTGTGCCACCGCGACGGCAGGTATTGTGGTCGGCACCGTCACGCTGACGGGCGTAGGCCAGGTCATGGCCGAGTTCGTCGAGTTCCTGTCTGGTGGAAATATTTTCCTCATCCTGGTGTTCACTGCCGCCATCAGCCTCGTCCTTGGCATGGGGCTCCCGACGACGGCCAACTACATTGTCGTTTCCTCTCTTATGGCGCCGGTGATCGTGCAGTTGGGCGCTGCCAACGGTGTGCTCATCCCGCTGATCGCCGCGCACATGTTCGTCTTTTATTTCGGCATCATGGCGGACGTGACGCCACCGGTGGGGCTCGCCTCATTCGCGGCGGCAGCGGTTTCGCGGGGCGACCCTCTGAAGACGGGTTTCACGGCATTCTTCTATTCGCTGCGCACGGTGCTTCTGCCATTTATCTTCGTGTTTAACACCGATCTCCTGCTCATCGATGTAAGTTGGCTTGGGGCCATCTGGATTTTCTGCCTTGCGACCGTCGCTATGCTGATTTTTGCGGCAGCGACCCAAGGATTTTTCATGGTCAAGTCGCGGTTATGGGAGTCTGCGGCGCTGTTGCTCGTAACGTTCCTGCTCCTGCGCCCGGGCTTTTTCCTTGATCTCGTGCAGTCGCCCTACGAACAAGTCGAACCGCAGCGCATTTTCGAAGTGGTTGAGAACGAACCATCGGACGCACAGGTCCGCCTCGTTATCCAGGGGCCAAGCTTCGATAACCCCGACGAGATGCTTCAGCGCACCATGGCCTTCGGCCTGGGCGCGGCGGGCGAAGGTGGTGAGCAGCGCTTCGAGACGGCGATCGGTCTGCCGGTGCGCGTCGAAAATGGAATGGCTATCCTCGATGAGCCGCTCGATCTCAACAGCCTTGCCGCCCGGGCACTTTCGGATATGGACTTCTACGCCGAAGAACCGGTGCAGATCACTGCCGTCGAGGTGAGCGTCGAGCGCATGCCGCCTCAGATATTCTACATTCCGGCGGTTCTCATCCTGGCGCTGGTCATGTTGCTGCAGCGCAGACGTGGAGGCACATTGGTGGGAAATCCGAACCCTCGGTCGGCCTCTTCAGCGGAGAAAGCCCATGTATAAGGACATTCTGCTATCGATCGACCTCGGCAATGCCGAGGGTGAGGTGAATACGCTCCAGACTGCCGTGGATTACGCCAGGAGCTTCGGCAGCCGCCTGCATGTGATGACGGTCGTTCCCGATTATGGCATGTCGATTGTCGGCGGCTTTTTCCCGAAGGAGCATGAGCAGCAGGCGCTCCAGCACGCCAAAGCGGCCTTGCATGACTTCACCAAGGCGCATGTGCCTGATGAGATCAAGCACCGGCACATCGTTGGCCATGGATCGATCTATCGCGAGATCCTGCGTTATGCCGATCTTGTAAAAGCCGACCTGATCGTGCTTTCGGCGTCGCGCCCGGGCCCCGAAGATTATCTCATAGGCCCGAATGCCGCACGCGTGGTTCGCCACGCTTCCATCTCGGTGCTGGTGGTGCGGTAACGGGTTTTTCCAACGGGTGGTGAAGCCGCGGCTACTCCTCTTCCTGGGTAGCCGAATATCAGCTCACCGGCGCCGTGCTCTGGCGTATGATCAGCTCGACATCGAGCGTGCGGTCAACGCGCGCGTGTGCGTTCGCACCATTGTTGATGCGCTCCATGAGCAATTCAGCCGCCGTCGCTCCGATCTGAATGCGCGGCTGGCGGACGGTGGTGAGCGCCGGGATGAAATGCTGACCGATGTCGATGTCATCGAAACCGACAACCGACACATCGTGCGGTACAGAGACGCCAGCCAGGCTCAACTCCGAGATGAAGCCGCACGCCATCTGATCGCTGGCGCAGAACATCGCCGACGGCCGCTCGTTAAGCGCCAGCCACCGCCTTGCCGCTTCGGCACCGGAGCGAAGCGAGAAATCCCCCTGGAAAAACCATTCCGGAACGGCTTCGAGACCTAGCTCTGACATGGCTGAGCGCGTGCCTTCCAGACGCGTTTCGGTCAGCACGTTGCCCGACGGCCCTTTGATATGTCCGACGCGGCGATGGCCCAGTTCGTGGAGATGCCGGATCGCCAGGGCGGCGCCGGCCGGATTGTCGATCATGACGCGGGAGAACGAACTGCCCGGTATCCATTCGCAGGCAAAAACGACCGGCGGGATGGCTTCTGCCGAATCCAGCCGGTCCAGCAAACAGGGTCGCAGCGAGCCGTCCAGAACGATCAGCCCGTCCGCGCGCGTGTTGTGCAGATATGCGAAGACCTGCTCGTCGGCGGCATGCGGCTGTGTCGTGTCAACAATCAGCACGGAAAAACCGGCTGGAGCCGCAGCCTGCTCGATCCCCGCAAGGATCTGCGAAAAGAAGGGATTGCCGATGTTCGGTACCAGAACCACGATCGCACCCGTACGTCTCCGCCTCAGGTTCCGTGCGGTCAGATTGATCTGGTAGCCGGTACGGCGAATGGCGTCGAAAACCGCCTCACGGGTGGCTTCCGTCACGATGGAGGGATTGCTGATGGCCCTGCTGACAGTGGCTGTGGAAACGCCTGCCAGACGGGCAACATCCTGAATGTTTGGTGTTTTTCGATCCAATTTTTTTATTTCTTCCGAGACTCGAAAAAATAGGGTTGACTCGTTCCGCGTGGTAAACCAACCTGTTTGTAATCGATTACAGACCCCGTGCCTATGGGTTTTGATCGATGGCATCGGATGGGAGCCGATGTTGGCTTTCGGAGCCGTTCAGGCATTTTCCGACTGGGAGGACAAGATGAAGACAATCAAGACATTCCTTACTGCATCGACTCTGCTCGGCGCAACCGCGCTCGCGCAGGCTGCCGATCTGGAAGTCACGCATTGGTGGACGTCCGGCGGTGAAGCGGCTGCGGTGGCCGAGTTCGCGAAAGCGCTCGAGGAGAAAACGGATCACACCTGGATCGATGGCGCGATTGCCGGCGGCGGCAACACCGCTCGCCCGATCATGATCAGTCGTATGACGGGCGGCGATCCCATGGCGGCGACCCAGTTCAACCACGGTCGTCAGGCTGAGGAATTGATAGAGGCCGGCCTTCTGCGGGATCTCACCAGTCTGGCTGAGGAAGAGGGCTGGCGCGACGTCGTCAAACCGGTAAGCCTACTCGATAGCTGCACGATCGACGGTCAGGTTTATTGTGTGCCGATCAATATCCATTCCTGGCAGTGGCTATGGCTCTCCAACAAGGCGTTTGAGGATGCTGGCGTACCCGTTCCCACAAACTGGGAAGAGTTTGTCGCCGCCGCACCCGCGCTCGAGGAAGCCGGCAAGATCCCGCTCGCCATAGGGCGCCAGCCTTGGCAAACCTCCGGCGCATTCCAGGTGCTGCTGGTCTCGGTCGTCGGGCCCGACGTCTACCTGAAAGTCTATCGTGACAAGGATGCCGAAGTGGCGGCCGGGCCGGAAGTCGCGAAAGCCTTCCAGGCCGCAGATCAGGCCCGCAAGATGGCGGAAAAGTCTACTGTTCAGCTCTGGCAAGACGCCACCAATCTTCTTATCACCGGTCAGGCTGGCGGTCAGATCATGGGCGATTGGGCACAGGGTGATTTCCAGCTTGCCGGCCAGGTGGCCGGAGAGGATTACACCTGTCTGCCCGGGCTCGGCGTGCACGAGGTCCTGATGACGGGAGGTGATGCCTTCTACTTCCCCAGTGTGGACGATCCGGAAATCACCGCCGCACAGGAAGACCTCGCCTCGATCATGCTCGCGCCGGAGACGCAGGTGGCTTTCAATCTCAAGAAGGGGTCGTTGCCGGTGCGCGGCGATGTCGACCTTGAGGCGGCCAACGACTGCATGCGGAAGGGGCTGGAGATTCTTGCGAGCGGCAACACGGTTCCGGACACGAACCAGCTCATGACGCAGGATACCCTCACGCAGGTCAACGATCTGTTCGCACAATTCTTCGCCGATCCGAACCTGACGCCGGAAGCCGCCCAGGAGCGCTTCGCGGAGATCGTGGCCAGCGCCGAGTAGTCGCACTTGGTTGAAGCCGGGCCCGGCCGGAGAAAGCCGGGCCTGTTCAGTTGTTCACCGGAGCTTGGTGATGACACAACGCCGCCCAAACCAGCTTTTCAGAAACCTGAACGCCAAGATCGCGGCGCTGCCGATGATCCTCACCGCGACGGTGGTCTTCGCCGGCGGCACAGCCTGGACGGTCCTGTATTCCTTCACCGATTCAGGACTTCTTCCCAAGCTTGATTTCGTCGGCCTTGCTCAATACGAGCGCCTGTGGGGCACGCCGCGATGGTTGGTTTCGATCGAGAACCTGTTCATCTTCGGCATCTGCTCGCTCATCTTCTCGATGTTGATAGGCTTTATTCTGGCGGCTCTGCTCGACCAGAAGATCCGTTTCGAAAACACCTTTCGCACGATCTTTCTTTATCCCTTTGCCCTGTCCTTTATCGTTACCGGCCTCGTCTGGCAGTGGCTGCTCAACCCGCAGTTCGGCATCCAGGCGGTGGTCCGTTCATGGGGTTGGGAGAACTTCAATTTCAATCCGCTCTACAACGCCGACATCGTCATCTATGGCGTGCTCATCGCTGCCCTCTGGCAGGGCACCGGGCTCGTGATGTGCCTGATGCTGGCGGGGCTGCGGGGCATTGACGAGGATATCTGGAAAGCGGCGCGCGTAGACGGCATCCCCATGTGGAAGACCTACCTTTTCATCGTCATTCCGATGATGCGGCCGGTTTTCATAACAACGATCGTCCTGATCGCTTCCGGCATTGTCCGTGTCTACGATCTGGTTGTCGCCCAGACCAGCGGTGGGCCGGGAATCGCATCCGAGGTCCCGGCAAAATACGTCTACGACATGATGTTCGCGTCGCAGAATCTCGGTCAGGGCTTTGCCGCGTCGACGATGATGCTTCTGTCGGTTGTGATCGTCATCATTCCGTGGGCCTATCTCGAATTCGGAGGCAGGAAACGTCATGGCTAATGTCGGCGCCATCAATGTCACCACGGCCAGCGTCGATGCCGCGGCCGACGCCATGGCCGGCCCGCGGGGCGCACGCCCACGACGGATGCTCTCGCGCCGGAACATCTTCCTTTACGGCGCGCTTTTCATCGCCGCCGTCTATTATCTGCTGCCGCTCTACGTGATGGTCGTCACCTCCGTTAAGGGCATGCCGGAAATCCGTCTGGGCAACATTTTCTCGCCGCCGATGGAGATCACGTTCGAGCCCTGGGTAAAGGCATGGGCAACCGCGTGCACCGGCCTCAATTGCGAAGGTCTTTCCCGAGGGTTCTGGAATTCCGTGCAGATCACCGTCCCCTCGGTCTTGCTTTCCATCGTCATCGCTTCGCTGAACGGTTACGCGCTGGCCAATTGGCGTTTCAAGGGCGCCAATCTCTTCTTCACGATTCTCATCGTCGGCGCCTTCATTCCCTACCAGGTGATGATCTATCCGATCGTGATCCTTCTGCGCGAGATGGGCCTTTACGGCAGCCTCACCGGGCTGGTGCTTGTGCACACAATCTTCGGCATGCCGATCCTGACGCTGCTTTTCCGCAATTATTTCAGCTCTGTGCCGGAGGAATTGTTCAAGGCGGCTCGCGTCGACGGCGCTGGCTTCTGGGGCATTTACTTCAAGATCATGCTGCCGATGAGCCTGCCTATCTTTGTTGTCGCCATGATCATTCAGGTGACCGGCATATGGAACGACTTTCTGTTCGGTGTCGTCTATGCGCGCCCCGAAACCTACCCAATGACTGTCCAGCTCAACAACATCATCAACTCCACGCAAGGTGTGAAGGAGTATAACGTTAACATGGCGGCCACCATCATCACGGGACTCGTCCCGCTCATCGTCTACTTCGCTTCCGGCCGGTTGTTCGTGCGTGGCATCGCTGCCGGCGCGGTGAAGGGGTAGGGGCCATGGGCAGCGTTTCAGTCAACAAGTTGCATCTCAGCTTCGGCGACGTCGAAGTTCTCAAGGACCTCGATCTCAATGTCGAACAGGGCGAATTTCTGGTGCTCCTTGGATCTTCCGGCTGCGGGAAATCCACCCTTCTCAATTGCATTGCGGGCCTTTTGGACATCACGGATGGCCAGATCTTCATCAAGGAGCGCAACGTAACCTGGGAACAGCCGAGGGACCGCGGGATTGGCATGGTGTTCCAGTCCTACGCGCTTTATCCTCAGATGACGGTGGAGGGAAATCTTGCCTTCGGCCTGAAGAATGCCGGCGTTCCCCGCGATGAAATCAGCAAACGTGTCGCGCGCGCTGCGGAGATCCTGCACATCGGCCCGCTGCTCAAGCGCAAGCCGGCGCAGCTCTCCGGTGGCCAGCGCCAGCGCGTGGCAATCGGCCGGGCGCTGGTGCGCGACGTGGATGTTTTTCTGTTTGACGAGCCACTGTCGAACCTCGATGCCAAACTGCGTGCCGAATTGCGGGTGGAAATCAAGCGGCTCCACCAGAAGCTTGAAGACACGACCATGATTTATGTGACGCATGATCAGATCGAGGCGATGACGCTCGCCGATCGCATCGCGATCATGCGCGCCGGCGCAATTCAGCAACTGGGCGATCCGCACACCATCTACAACAAGCCGGTCAACAAATATGTTGCCGGCTTTGTCGGCTCTCCCAGCATTAATTTCATCGGCGGCACGCTGGAGCAGGGCAGCGAACCGGTTTTCGTGGCCGGAAGCACAAAGATCGGCCTGGAGCGCTATGCGTTCTCCGGGGCTGGGCCGACACAAGGCAAAGCGACCTTCGGCATTCGTCCCGAGCACGTCTTCATGGACAAGGGTGCTGAAGACCAGCCATTCCGGGCAGAGGTCGAGGTGGAGGTGATTGAGCCGATGGGCGCCGATACTTTGGTGTGGTCCCGGTTGGACGGCAATGAATTGCGCTTCCGCGTCGATGGCCAAACGCACGTGAAGAAGGGTGACAGGCGGTGGATCGGCTTTGATCCTGCACGCGCCTCCATCTTCGACGGGCAAACGGAGATGCGGCTTTAGGTACACAGGCACGATCGGAGTTTTACCGCTCGCTGCTCATGCATGGAGCCTGAAGGCTGACAGGGCTTAGCTGCCGGTTTGATCAGGCTCCGACAAGCATTGGCACGCAGCCAGTCACCGGAGCTTGTTTAATGATGCCCGCTGAGGGCGCGTTGGTTTGGAGAAATGTATGACCGAATTTTCCTATCAGCTCTATTCTTCGCGTGAGTTTCCGCCCCTTCCGGAGACGCTGCGCATGCTGGAGCGGCTGGGTTATGCCGAGGTTGAGGGGCATGCCGGCGTCTATGGCGATCTCGATGCGCTGAAATCGGTGCTGGCCGAAACCGGTCTTTCGATGACTTCCGGCCATTTCGCACTCGACACTTTGGAACGGGATTCCAGCCACGTGCTTGAAATTGCGCAGGCGACCGGCATGAAAGCGGTCTATTGCCCGTTTTTGGCACCGGACCAACGCCCGGCGGATGCGGCGGGCTACGCCCGCTTTGGTGAAAGGCTACAAAGAGCGGGCGAAGCGCTGGTGACGAACGGGATTACTTTCGGCTGGCACAATCACGATTTCGAATTCCGGCCACTGGCCGACGGCACTGTCCCTCTTGCGGAGATTTTCAAGGGCGGGCCGGAACTCTCCTGGGAAGCGGATATCGCCTGGATCGTGCGAGGCGGCGCAGATCCCTTCGAATGGATCGACCGGCATGGAGAGCGAATTTCGGCAATTCATATAAAGGATATCGCACCCGAGGGCGCCTGCGTCGATGAAGATGGCTGGGCGGATGTGGGCACCGGCATCATGGATTGGAAGGCATTGCTGGACGCAATTCGCCGCAAGACGAATGCGCGCTTCTTTATCATGGAACACGACAAGCCGAACGACCACGAGCGCTTTGCGCGCCGTTCGATTGAAAATGCGAGCAGATATTAGGATTGGATATGACTGAAAAACTGGGGGTCGGAATCATCGGCTGCGGCAACATCTCCGCCGCCTATATGCAGTTGGGGCCGCTTTTTCGTGGTGTTGAAATCCGTGCTTGCACGGACGTGAACCCTGATGCGGCAAAAGCCCGTGCCGAGGAATTCGACCTGCGTGCAGAAAGTATCGACGGTCTGCTTGCGGCCGATGACATCGATATCGTCGTAAACCTCACCATCCCCGCCGCACATTACGAAGTATCGAAGCAGGCGATCGAAGCTGGCAAACACGTCTATTCGGAAAAGCCCTTCGTTCTGTCGGTCGAAGAGGGAAAAGCGCTGGCCGAACTGGCGGAACAGAAGGGCGTCCGCGTCGGTTCCGCCCCCGATACATTCCTTGGCGGCTCGCACCAACTTGCCCGGCACGTGATTGACTCCGGCGCGCTCGGAAAAGTCGTCAGCGGCACCTGTCACGTCATGAGCCACGGCATGGAGCATTGGCATCCCAATCCGGATTTCTTCTTCAAGCCCGGCGCGGGGCCGATACTCGATGTGGGACCTTATTACGTGACAAACCTTGTCCAGCTTATCGGGCCAGTGAAGCGCGTGGGCGCGCTTGCCTCGGTTCCGACGCGGGAGCGAGTCATCCTTTCTGAGCCCCGCAAGGGCGAAAAGATCACCGTGGAGACACCCACCACGATCCACGCCGTGATGGAGTTCGAAAGCGGCGCGATCGTGACACTCGGCGCAAGCTGGGATGTGTGGCATCACAAGCACGCGAATATGGAGCTTTATGGCGAAAAAGGTTCACTGCATGTTCCCGATCCCAACTTCTTCGGTGGGGATCTGATCGTCACCGACGAGCAGAGGGTGGTCGACGTGCCTCAATGGGAACACCCGCTGGGCGTGCCGAACCAGGAGGCGAAGGACGGCAGAGGGCTTGCCAATTACCGCGCGGCGGGACTGGCGGATATGGCGCTGGCGATCCTCGAAGGACGGCCGCACCGCTGCTCGCTGGAAATGTCGCTTCACGCGATCGATGTGATGACGTCGATCCTGAAATCAGGCGAGACCGGCAGTTTTGTCGATCTTTCCACGACGTGCGAGCGTCCGGCTGCCCTGGACGTTGAAGCTGCACGCGGCCTGTTGGAGCAAAGGGAGTTTGCATGAGCTGGAAACCTGCGCAGAACCGCTACGAGACGATGCAATACCGGCGGTGCGGCCGTTCGGGGCTGAAATTGCCGGCGGTCTCGCTCGGTCTATGGCACAATTTCGGCGGAGATTACCCGCACGATGTGAAGCGGGCGATCTGCCGCAAGGCTTTTGATCTCGGCATCACGCATTTCGATCTCGCCAACAATTACGGGCCGCCGCCGGGCACGGCGGAAGAGGCTTTTGGCGATATCCTGCGCACGGATTTCGCCGGATATCGCGACGAGCTGATCGTTTCGTCCAAGGCGGGCTATCTGATGTGGCCCGGTCCCTACGGAGAATGGGGCAGCCGCAAATATCTGATCGCCAGCTGCGACCAGAGCCTGAAGCGCTTGGGTCTCGACTATGTCGACATCTTCTATTCCCATCGCTTCGATCCCGAAACGCCGCTGGAAGAAACGATGATGGCACTGGACCATATCGTGCGCTCCGGCCGCGCGCTTTATGCTGGCATTTCTTCCTACAATGCGCAGCGCACGCGCGAGGCGGCAGCAATCCTGAAGGAGCTTGGTACGCCCTGTCTGATCCACCAGCCGAGCTATTCCATGATCAACCGCTGGGTGGAGGATGATGGCCTGCTGGACGCGCTGGACGAACTTGGCATCGGCTCCATCGTGTTCTCACCGCTGGCACAGGGAATGCTGACCGACAAGTATCTTTCCGGAATCCCGGAGACGAGCCGTGCGGCGCAAGGAAAATCCCTCAGGAAGGAGTTCCTGAACGAGGAGAACATCCGCAATATCCGCGCCCTGAACGACATTGCAAGCCGCCGTGGCCAAAGCCTTGCTCAGATGGCGATCGCCTGGGTGCTGCGCAGCGGGCGCGTGACCTCCGCGCTCATCGGCGCCAGCCGTCCGGAACAGGTGGAAGAATGCGTTGGCGCGCTGGCCAATCCTGATTTCACGCCGGAAGAATTGGCCGAGATCGACCAATATGCGCGCGAGGCCGACATCAACCTTTGGGCAGCGTCCGCCGAGCGCAAGCGGACAGCGCGGAGATGATCGTCAATCCTGTCCTGCCCGGCTTCAATCCGGACCCGTCGATCTGCCGTGTGGGTGCCGACTACTATATCGCTACGTCCACTTTTGAGTGGTATCCGGGCGTCCAGATCCATCATTCGCGCGATCTCGTGAACTGGCGGCTGGCTCGCCGGCCGCTTGACCGCGCCAGTCAACTCGATATGCGTGGCAATCCGGATTCCTGTGGCATCTGGGCCCCGTGCCTGTCTTATGCCGACGGCCTGTTCTGGCTGGTCTACACCGATGTGAAACGCTACGACGGGAATTTCAAGGACGCGCACAACTACATTGTCACCGCACCCTCCATCGAGGGGCCGTGGTCTGATCCCGTCTACGTCAATTCTTCCGGATTCGACCCTTCGCTTTTCCATGACGAGAATGGGCGCAAGTGGTTTCTAAACATGGTCTGGAACCACAGGACGGACTCTATCGGCGGTAGCCCGAAACATCCGGCCTTCGCGGGCATCCTGCTTCAGGAGTACGATGCCAAGGCCGGCCGCCTGATCGGCGAGACAACAAACATTTTTGCCGGCAGTCCGCACGGGCTGGTCGAGGGACCGCATCTGTTCAAGCGCGAGGGCTGGTACTACCTGACGGTGGCGGAGGGCGGCACGGGCTATGCCCACGCCGTAACCATGGCCCGCTCGCGCGATATCGCTGGCCCGTACGAGTTGCATCCACAGGTGCATCTCTTCACATCCAAGGATGATCCGGAAGCTTCCTTGCAGCGCGCCGGGCATGGCCAGATCGTCGAAACGCCTGATGGTGCGGTCTACCACACGCATCTGTGCTCGCGTCCGCTGCCGGGCACCAGGCGCTCGCCGCTCGGTCGCGAAACCGCGATCCAGAAGTGCGTTTGGAAAGAGGATGGCTGGCTCTATCCCGCCAGCGGCAGCGTGGTGCCGGAGGTGCGGGTGCCGGCCCCGGTTGATGAGGAGCCTCGGCCTCCGGAGCCTGTCGAGCACTTGTTTGAGGATGCGGCACTGCCGGAAGACTTCCAGTGGTTGCGCACGCCATATCCCGAGCGCATTTTTACATTCACCGGCTCCGCCCTGAGACTCATCGGCCGCGAGTCCATCGGAAGCTGGTTCGAGCAGGCGCTCGTGGCGCGCCGGCAGGAGCATCATCGTTACAGGGCGGAGACGGAACTCCTCTTTCAGCCAGTCACGTTTCAGCAGGCAGCAGGGCTGACCACCTATTACAACCGCCACAAATTCCACTTTCTGGCGGTGACCTGGCATGAACGGATGGAGCGCGCGCTCACCCTCCTGAGTTGCCCCGGCGACTGGCCCGACGGCCGGTTGAGCTTTCCGCTAAGTGAGCCCGTCGCATTGCCGGGCGAGGGAATGGTCGAATTGGCGGTTGAGGTGGAGGGGGCCACACAGCAGTTCTTTTTCCGCTTCGGCGGGGGCGACTGGCAGCCCATCGGTCCACAGTTGGACGCCAGCGTGATTTCCGATGAGGGCGGTCGCGGCGAGCACGGCTCTTTTACAGGAGCCTTCGTCGGCATGGCGTGTTTCGATACCAGTGGCGCCGCGCGCTCTGCCGATTTTACCCGTTTCTGCTATCATCCGAACGGGACGTGAGGGCGCGTTTCCGTTTCCGCAGAATTTGCATCAGGAGTACTGGAAAATGCCGAAGACGATGAAGGGACCGGCGATCTTTCTCGCGCAGTTCGCCGGCGATGAAGCGCCGTTCAACACGCTGCCGAACATTGCCCGCTGGGCGGCAGGGCACGGCTATAAGGGCATTCAGATACCCGCCTGGGACGGCCGGCTCTTCGACATTGCCAAAGCGGCGGACTCGAAAGATTACTGCGACGAGGTGAAGGGAATCTGCAGCGAGGCGGGTGTGGAGGTCACCGAGCTTTCCACGCATCTGATCGGCCAGCTCGTGGCGGTGCACCCGGCTTACGACATTCCATTCGACGGCTTTGCGCCGGAAAAGGTGCACAATAACCCTGGCGCGCGCCAGCAATGGGCGGTGGAAAATATGCTGCTGGGCGCAAAGGCGTCACGCAATATGGGGCTCGATGTCAGTGTCACCTTCAGCGGTGCGCTCGCTTTTCCATACCTTTATCCCTGGCCGCAGCGCCCTCAAGGGTTGATCGACGAGGCGTTCGACGAGCTTGCTCGTCGCTGGAAACCCATTCTCGATGCTTATGAGGATGTCGGCGTTGATGTGGGCTATGAACTGCACCCGGGCGAGGACCTCTTCGATGGCGCGACATTCGAGATGTTCCTCGAAAGGCTCGGCGGACACAAACGCTGCACCATCAATTACGACCCGTCGCATTTTCTCCTGCAACAGCTCGATTATCTCGCCTTCATCGACATCTATCATGAACGCATCTCTGCTTTTCACGTGAAAGATGCGGAGTTCAATCCCGACGGCCGGCAGGGTGTCTATTCGGGCTATCAAGGCTGGGTGAACCGCGCGGGCCGCTTCCGCTCGCTGGGTGACGGGCAGGTGGATTTCGTGGGCATCTTTTCGAAGCTCGCGCAGTATGATTACGATTCGTGGGCCGTGCTTGAATGGGAGTGCGCACTCAAACATCCCGAGCAGGGCGCCGCGGAAGGCGCACCATTCATCGCAGAACACATCGTCCACGTAACAGAAACGGCGTTTGACGACTTCGCGGGCGGCCAGACCGACCGCCACAAGCTGCGCACCATGCTCGGCCTCGCATAAGGAGAAAAGAAGATGGTTTCCGCATCCGCAAGCGTGTCTGCCGCAGCTCCCATTCGCCTCGGTATGGTTGGCGGCGGGCAGGGTGCCTTCATCGGCGCCGTCCACCGTATGGCCGCGCGGCTTGACGGGCACTACGCGCTGGTGGCCGGCGCGCTGTCTTCCGATTCCGAGCGTGCCAAGGTTTCCGCGGCCGAGCTGGGCCTCGACCCCGAGCGCTCCTATCGTGACTTTGAGGAAATGGCGAGGCAAGAGGCCGCACGCGAAGACGGGATCGAGGCGGTCAGCATCGTCACGCCCAACCATATGCACTACCCGGCGGCAAAGGCGTTTTTAGAGGCTGGCATTCACGTCATTTGCGACAAACCCCTGACATCCAGCCTCGAAGACGCCAAAGCTCTGGTGCAAGTGGCGAAGAAGAGTGGCAGGCTGTTTGTTCTCACCCACAATTACTCGGGCTATCCCATGATCCGGCAGGCACGCCGGATGGTGGGCGAGGGCGATCTGGGCGACATCATCCTCGTGCAGGCAGAGTATCCGCAGGATTGGCTGGCCGAGCCTGTCGAGGAGACCGGCAACAAACAGGCGTCCTGGCGTACCGATCCACAGCGGTCCGGCGTGGGTGGCGCTATCGGAGACATCGACACCCACGCATTTCAGCTTGCCACCTTTGTTACCGGTCTCAAGACGGAAAGCGTGGCGGCTGATCTCGACAGCTTCGTGCCTGGGCGGCGACTGGATGACAACGCCCATATCATGCTGCGTTTCGGTGCATCCCCGAACGGACGGCGCGCCAAGGGGACCATCTGGGTAAGCCAGGTGGCGCCGGGAAACGAAAATGGGCTGAAGCTTCGCGTCTATGGCACGAAGGGCGGCCTCGAATGGAAGCAGGAGGACCCGAACTATCTCTGGTATACGCCGTTGGGAGAGGCAAAACGCCTGCTGACACGTGCCGGTGTTGGCGCGAATGAGGCCGCTGCCGCCGTCAGCCGCATCCCGAGCGGGCATCCTGAAGGTTATCTGGAAGCATTTGCCACGCTCTATACCGAAGCGGCCGGTGCAATACGCGCGATGCGCGAAGGGGCCTTGCCGGCAGATCTATTGCTGCCGACGGTTGAGGATGGCGTTGAAGGAATGCGCTTCATTCAGGCGTGTGTGAATTCCTCCCGCGACGATGCCGCGTGGACGCGCCTCGATTCGGTATGACGGGAAGGGTGTTCTAGCGCGCAACTCACCGGCGCAAGCCGAGGAGAAAACATGACTGGCAAGCTAAGAAGGATCGGGACATTCGAGGGACGCGATGTGCTCGAGACGACGCTTGCCAGCGACACCGGTGTGCGCATCGCCGTGATAAATTATGGGGCTTCCATTCGCGATTGGCGTGTGCCGGTGGACGGCAGAATGCGACCGGTCGTGCTTGGCTTTGATCGGTTTGAGCATTATCCGACCCATGATGCATATTTTGGAGCTGTTGTCGGACGCGTGGCCAACCGCATCGGCGGTGCCCGCTTTACGCTGAACGGGCAGGAATACCGGTTGCCGGCGAATGAGGGGCCAAACCATCTGCATGGTGGGCCCAAAGGCACTGGCAGCGTCCTCTGGGAAATGGAAGATATCAGCGCTCAGGCGGTGCGTTTACGGCTGGTCAGCCCCGACGGTGAAATGGGATATCCCGGCCGGCTTGAAATTTCCGTCACCTACCGGCTTACGGGGAACAGCCTGCGGATGGATTTTTCCGCCGTGACCGACGCTCCAACCCCCGTCAACATCGTCCAACATAATTATTTCAATCTGATGGGGGCAGGAGATATCAGGGGTCATACCCTTCAAGTTGCCGCCAATGCATACACCGTGTTGGGCGAGGGATCTCTGCCCACCGGCGAGATCAAGCCCGTGGCGGGCACCGAGTTTGATTTTCGCGCACCGCGCCGACTGAGCGATGCGGCTGGTGCTCCGCTTGCCTGCGATAACAACCTGGTGCTGGACACAAATCGCGACCCCGACAGGCCGGTCGCGACCGTCATGGCGGCGGATGGCTCGCTGACGTTGTCTCTGAAGACCGATCAGCCGGGGTTACAGGTCTATACCGCCGGGACCATGAACATAGCCGTTCCCGGCCTTGAAGGGCGGCACTATCCCCCTTTCGGCGGGTTGTGCCTTGAGGATCAGAACTTTCCTGACGCCATCAATCACCCGCATTTTCCATCACCGGTGATCACGCCGGAGCGTCCTTATCGGCACTGGTGCGAGATCGCGATCGGGTGAAGACAGCGCGAACGCTGTCCCACCGGCTCTCATTATCCCTTGGAAAATACCACGGTCTTCTGGCCGCTGAGCATGACGCGGCTCTCCAGGTGCAGCTTTACCGCTCGCGCAAGCACGCGGCTCTCGATATCGCGTCCGGTGGCAACGAAGTCCTCCGCGCTCATCGCATGGCTGACGCGTTCTGTCTCCTGTTCGATGATCGGACCTTCGTCGAGATCGGGCGTCACGTAATGAGCAGTAGCGCCGATGAGCTTTACCCCGCGCTCATGTGCCTGATGATAAGGCTTGGCACCCTTGAAGCTGGGCAGGAACGAGTGGTGTATGTTGATGATCTTGCCGAAGAGCCGGTTCGACAGCTCGTTGGAAAGCACCTGCATATAGCGGGCAAGGATGACGAGGTCCGTCCCTGTTTCCTTCACCAGTGCAAGCAGCTTCTCCTCCTGCTCTGCCTTGTTCTCCCTGGTCACGGGCCAATAGTGATAGGGGATGCCCTCTGCTTCCGCCGTGCGGCGCGAGTCCTCATGATTGGAAACGATGGCCGCCACCTCTGCGTCGAGCCAACCAACCCTGATCTGGTAAAGGAGATGAAGCAACGCATGGTCGAACTTGGAGACCATGATGATGATCTTCGGGCGTCGCGATCGATCGGTAAGCGCGGTCTTCATGTCGAAACGGGCGATCGCCGGCTCCAACGCACGGGTGATGTTGTCCCGGTCTACGTTTTCGGGCACCGTGAAGGAGATGCGCATGAAGAA
The DNA here is from genome assembly GCA_029279965.1 of Phyllobacteriaceae bacterium. Classification (GTDB taxonomy): domain Bacteria; phylum Pseudomonadota; class Alphaproteobacteria; order Rhizobiales; family Rhizobiaceae; genus Chelativorans. Next base: position 12,455 of record JAJUHJ010000014.1, on the reverse strand, counting down.
GCGGTTGCTCTTCCGGTCCCAGAACTGGTTCGATTCGGCAATGTTGCCGCCGAGCGCGGCGAGCTCGGTTGTCACCGCCGCGACAATTCCGGGTCGATCTTCACAGGAAAGATTTATCTCGAAGGTCTTTTCGCTCATGGGTCCCGTCGTGCCTAAGTGTGAAGGAGAAGCTGCCGACGCGCGGCGTGTATACATTACCGTATTTACCGCCTAATGAGCCGGTAGCCAATCGAAGAAACGCCGCCTGCTGCTGATTCTTCTGTTTTCAGCCCGCGATATGCAGGAAGCTGAGCGGGCGGGTTGGCGCATTTCCAACGGCAGGGTATATTCGTTGTATGCACAAGCTTTTCGATCTTGATCATCCGTTCTTCCGCCCACTATGGCGGCGGATTGCCGTTACCGCGGTTTGCCTCGGCTGGGGCGCCTTCGAATTCGCCGCCGGTGCACACTTCTGGGCCATGCTGTTCGGCGGGTTGGGCATCTATTGCGTCTGGTGCTTGCTTCTGAATTACCGTGAGGATGTTACAGCATCGGCCCGAAAACCCGAATAAATTTTCGGAGGTACGCCGGGAACACAACGCCTCCTGGTCATAGTCCTAGAAGTTTCACCGCGTTTTCCTTCAAGATCAGAGGCCGGACGTCCTCCTTGATATCGAGTTGCTCGAAATCGTTCAGCCAGCGCTCTGGCGTGATGGCCGGCCAGTCGGAACCGAAAAGCACTTTGTGCTTGAGCAGCGAATTGGCGTATTTCACCAGAATCTTCGGAAAATATTTGGGCGACCAGCCGGACAGGTCGATGTAGACATTTGGCTTGTGCGTGGCGACGGCAAGGGCTTCTTCCTGCCAGGGAAAGGAAGGATGGGCCAGAATGATCGGCATTTCGGGAAAATCCACCGCCACGTCATCCATGTAGAGCGGGTTGGAATATTTCAGCCGCATGCCGTTACCGCCGGTCATTCCGGCACCGACGCCGGTCTGACCTGTGTGGAAGAGCGCCGGAACGCCAGCCTCGGCTATGGCCTCGTAAAGAACATAGGCGCTGCGGTCGTTGGGATAAAAGCCCTGCATCGTCGGGTGGAACTTGAAGCCCCTGATGCCGTAATGCTCCACCAGCCGTCGTGCCTCGCGGGCACCGGCCTTGCCCTTGGCCGGGTCGATCGAAGCAAACGGAATGAGCACGTCGTTGTGTTCGGCGGCAAGCTCGGCCATTTCCTCATTGTTGTATCGGCGGAAGCCGGTCTCGCGCTCGGCATCGACAGGGAAGATGACGCAGGCAATGTTCTGCTTGCGGTAATACTCGGCGGTTTCCGGAACCGTCGGCGGATGGCTATAAGGAGCCTTGAAGTAGCGCGCCATCGCAGCCTGGAAGTCGTCATAGCCATCATCGGTATGCGTGCCGCAGGGCTCCTCGGCGTGGGTGTGGATGTCGATTGCCCGCACTTTGGCAACATCAATCATTTGCGCTTTTCCTTGTTGGCAATTTCAGGGCATGACCAGATCGACCAGCCAGTAGGTTGTGGCCGGGATCATAACGACGAGGGCTATGCGGATAAACTCTGCCGCAATAAAGGGCACCACGCCACGGAAGATGTGCCTGGTCTTGATCTCAGGCGCCAGCGCCGAGATGATGAAGAGGTTGAGGCCGACCGGCGGCGTTATCATCCCGAGTTCCACGACAATGAGGCTGATGATGCCGAACCACATCGCCTGGTGCAATTCGGTCATGCCGAAATCCAGTACCATGAAGGCGGGAAAGAACACGGGAACGGTGAGCAGGATCATGGAGAGGCTGTCCATGATGCAGCCCATCACCAGATAGAAACCGATCAGGACCAGAAGAATCAGCATCGGCGCTATGTCGGCTGATTGCAGCCAGCCCGCCGCAAGCGTCGGGATGCGCGTAAGCGCCAGTGCCACGTTGAACAAATCCGCGCCAAAGATGATGGCGAATATCATGGCGGAGGCAGTGGCAGTCTCGACAATGCTGTCGAGAAGGCCTTTCGCCGTCAGGCTGCGCAGGATGAGGCCGACAGCCGCCACCATGACCACGCCTACTGCCGCGCCTTGGGAGGGCGTGAAGAAACCGGCATAGATGCCGCCGAGAACGCCGACAAAGACGGCGACGACATGCCAGATGCCTGCGAGCGCACCGATGCGCGCCTTGACAGGTATTCGCTCGCTTGCTGCCGCTTCCTGCGGGAAAATACGCACATAGACGGCGATTGCCAGGACAAAGCCGATGACGGCCATCAGTCCCGGTATCGTTGCTGCGAGGAACAATTTGACGATGTTCTGCTCCGTCAGCAACGCATAGATGATGAGCACGACGGATGGCGGAATAAGGATGCCGAGCGTGCCGCCGGCGGCAAGCGAGCCGGCACTGAGGGCACCGGAATACCCGTGGCGCCGCATCTCCGGCAATGCCACCTGCGCCATGGTGGAGGCAGTCGCGATGGAGGAGCCGCAGATGGAGCCGAACGCCGCACAACCGGCCACCGCTGCCATGGCAAGCCCTCCGCGGTGGTGGCCGAGCCACGCATTCGACGCCGCGAAGATCGCCCTGCTCATGCCGGTGCGCATGGCGATCTGCCCCATGAGGATGAAAAGCGGCACGACAGCAAGATCGTAGGAGACGAACTTGTCCACCATCGCCGTCTTCAAATAAGCTGACAAGGGCGGCCAGCCCGTCTGCGCGATGTATCCAGCCGCCCCCACCAGTCCCATCGCGAGTGCAATCGGTGCCCGCAAGACGATCAACGCCAGAAGCGCGGTCACCATAAATGCGAAGACGGCCAGCGGGGTCATTCGGCTGCCGCCGATTCGGATGGTTTGCCGACCAGCCGGACAAGCCCGTGCCGCACGGCGATGATGGCTGAAAGCACCGCCCCGAACAGGGCCGGCAGATAGACGGTCCACTCGGGAATCTTCAAAAGCATTGTTCGGTCGCCATATTCAATTGCGCTGGAGAGGCCGGCTGCAAAACGCCAGGCGAGCACCAGCCATGAGGCCGCGAAGACGATGTCCCAGAAACCTTCAAGCCCATTGCGCGCGCGCAATGGAAGCCAATTGCTGAACAGATCGACCATCACGTGCCCGCGCTTGAGCTGGCAGAGCGGCAGGAAAAGGAATGCGGAGAAGCCGCACCCATAGGCGACGAGCTCGAACTCGCCACGAATGCCGCCCAAGCCAAGCGCGCTCATCGCAATCGACCAGACGACCGCCAGCGAGACGCCCAGCATCACAATGCCCGCGAGAATGGCAGCAGCCCAGCAAAGCGTCTCGACAAGCCGGTTCAGCATGGCCGGTATCCCTCCGCCATTCCGGCCCCACCTGCGGGCGACAGGGAAGACGGGGCGGAAGAAATGCCGCCATCTTCCCCCGCTGGTCGCTCCCGCAACCGCATCGATCTCAAGCGCTTTCGGCGTCAATCAGCGCGTCGAGCCGTGCTACTGCCGCGGCTCCGTCGATGCCCCTTTCATTGAGCATCTCGACCCATTCGTCGGTCACCGGCTGCACCATCTCCCGCCAGGTTTCCACCTCGTCCGCCGCGATCTCCACAAAGGTGTTGCCTTGATCCTCGCACAACTTTCGGCCCACCTCCTCGAACGCATCGAAATTTGCTCCGATGCGGCGGGCGAAGTCGACGCCGGACTGTTCATCGATCAGCGTTCTAAGATCGCCAGGCAGGCCTTCATAGACCCTCTGGTTCATGATGACGTTGAAGGAGTTGGCATACATGCCGCGGCCGCCCGAGGGAGCGGCGCAGTGGATGCTTGTCAGCTCCTGCAGCTTGTAGACGGGCACGACTTCATAGGGCAGCAGGGTGCCGTCGATCACACCATTGGCCAGGCCCACCGTCATTTCCGTAACGGGGAAGAAGACCGGCTCGGCACCAAGGATATCCAACGCCTTGCCGAGGTTCTCGTTGGGTGCGCGTATCGCACGGCCCTGCATGTCCGCCGCCGTCTCGACAGCGCTTTCACGCATGTGGAACTTGCCCGGCGCATGTACATGAAAGGCCAACGGCTTCAGCCCGTGACCGGAATATTCCTCCCCACCCATTTCCTCCATGAACTTATGGAGGGCGACGGAGGTTTGTTCTGCGTTGGTCACCATGAAGGGCAGGCTTGCCGTTTCGGACAGTGGAAAGCGGCCGGGTGTATAGACGATCAGGGTCCACGCGATATCGGCGATGCCGTCGCGCACCTGATCGGAAAGCTGCTGCGGACTGCCGCCCAACTGCATGGCCGGAAAGATCTGCAGGTCGATGCGGCCATCGCTTTTCTCGGAGATCTCCTGCGCCCATGGTTCCAGAACCTCGCGATGCATGGGAGAGACCGGCGGCAACATATGCGACAGCCGCATGGTCACTTCGGCGGCATGCAGGTCCCGAATATAGGCAGGCGCTGCCAATGCGCCGCCAATGAGGCCGAGTGCCCTGCGGCGACTAATCGATTTCAACCCGTCAATCATTGCAATTCCTCCCTTGTTTTCTCACCCGCCAGGAGCTTACGCCTCTTCTTGCGGGAAAGCGTGTTCGTTCTCGTGCGGTTAGCTGAAGCGCGGCGACCGCTTCTCCAGAAACGCCATCAGTCCCTCCCGTGCGTCTTCGCTCGAAACGGAGAGTGCCGCGCACAGACTTTCGGTGAAAAACCCGTCGCTGCGCGACATGTCATCGATCCGCGACAGGCTCTGGATGATGAGGTGGTTGGAAAGCGGTGCATTGGAGGCAATCTGCCGGGCAAGTTCTCCAGCCCTGGCGAGCGCCTCTCCATCATCCACGCAGTAATGCGCCAGCCCGAGCGCGAGCCCCTCTTCGCCGGTGTATTTGCGCCCGGTCAGCATCATTTCCGTCATACGGTCGGCGCCCAGAATGCGCCCGACCCGTACCGACGCGCCTCCACCCACGAAGATGCCGCGCTTGCCCTCCGGCAATTGGAAAAAGGTCGACTTTTCCGCCACGCGCACATGGGCCGCCGCTGCCAGTTCCAGCCCGCCGCCGATAACCCCGCCATGAAGCGCGGCAACCACCGGCAGCCCACCGTACTGGATGAGATCCATGATGCGGTGCCAATTGCGCGAATGATGCATGGTTTCAGCCGCGCTACGTTCGACATGCTCGCCAAGATCTAGGCCCGCAGAAAAATGTTTGCCTGCTCCCGACAGCACCACCACGCGTACCGCCTTATCCGGGTTTGAAAAGAACCGGTCGAGTGCCGAAATCACCTGATCGTTCAGTGCATTCTGTTTTTCCGTGCGTGTCAGGCAGAGATAAGCGACGTCATCCTCCACGCGGACCGAAAGCACATCGTCAGTGGCGGATATTTCGTTCATTGCAACCTCACCTCTCGGAAGAATGGAGATTACCGCAGATGTTAGTTATAGACAATAACAGTATGAAAGGTTCCGCTCCCGCGCCGTGGCCATGCCCGGCCGTTAAAGGATATCGAGCGCGCGGCAGCGGTCTGAAAATGGATTCCTTGATCCGATATGTTATGAGCTATAACAGTAGGGGGGCTACATTGCGCAGGGAGGAGAACTTGCATGGGTGAGCGCACATCGAGCCCGTTCCGGGATGTTCCCTTCGGCGATCTCGAAATCACGATGGAACGCCGCGGCGACGGCGCGATCCTTGTCACGCCAGTCAATCCGCTTCCGTCTTATGCCGCCTCCATGTGCGAGCGTCTCGAGTTCTGGGCAGAGCAAACGCCGGACAAGGTGTTTATGGCGGAGCGCCAGGACGGGGGCTGGCGAAAGATCACTTATGGCGAGACGCTTGACGCCGTTCGCCGCCTGGGTTCCGCGCTGTTGCCCTTCGGGCTCTCGCAGGATCGGCCTCTGGCGATCCTGTCCGGCAACGGCATCGATCACATGCTGATGGCATTCGCATCCATGTATATCGGCGTGCCCCACAGCCCCATCTCGCCTGCCTATTCGCTCATTTCCTCCGATTACGGAAAGCTGAAGCACATCTTCAAGCTGATTACGCCGGGGCTCGTCTTCGCGGCCGATGGCGCAGCGTTTTCAGGTGCGCTCGATGCGGTCTGGCCGGCGGGCGCTCCAACCGTTTACTCCAGCATCGCGCCGAAAGGACGCGAGGCGCTTGAGCTTTCGACGCTCATGGCGGCTGGCAAGCCGGGCCCGGCCCTGGACAATGCGCGCGCCGCCATAGGGCCGGACACGATCGTAAAATTCCTGATGACATCGGGCTCGACCGGCGGCCCAAAGGCGGTGATCACCACCCAGCGGATGCTGACCTCCAACCAGGAGATGCTGCGCTACGCGCTCACCTTTCTCAAGGACGGCCCCACCATCATCGACTGGTTGCCGTGGAACCACACCTTCGGCGGCAACCACAATGTCGGGCTGGTGCTCTACAATGGGGGCTCTCTCTACATAGATGACGGGCTGCCCACGCCGCAGAAGATCGACGCCACTGTAAGGAATCTGCGTGAGATCGCGCCGACCATCTATTTCAATGTGCCCAAGGGCTATGAGGAGTTGGTGCCATTTCTCAAAGAGGAACGTGAACTCAGGGAGCGATTCTTCTCGCGGGTGCAGGCGCTGTTCTTTGCCGGTGCCGGTCTTTCTCCTCACGTCTGGAGCGCACTTGATGACCTTGCCGTTGAAACGATCGGCGCGCGCATTCCCATCCTCACCGGCCTTGGTGCGACCGAGACCGCGCCTTTTTCGCTGAGTTGCACACCGCATACCTCCGCTTCCGGGCGTGTCGGGGTTCCCGTGCCCGGCAACCGCCTGAAGCTCGTTCCCGTCGATGGTAAGCTGGAAGCGCGGGTGAAGGGTCCCAACGTGACGCCCGGCTATTGGCGCGAGCCGGACAAGACCGCTGCCTCCTTCGATGAGGAAGGCTATTATTGCTTCGGAGACGCGGTGAAGTTCGTCGATGAAGAACACCCGCAGGACGGCTTTGTCTTTGATGGCCGCATCTCCGAGGATTTCAAGCTGGCAAGCGGCACCTGGGTGAGCGTGGGCCCGTTGCGCGCGCGCATCATCGCCCGGTGCGCACCGCTCATCCGTGACGTGGTCCTGGCGGCGGTCAATCGCGACTATCTCACCGCGCTTGTCATTGTCGATCCGCAGGAATGCTGCCGGTTGACGAGCGATCTTTCAAACGACGCCACGCTTTCGGAGATCGTTGGCCATTCGGTTGTGCGACAAGCGATCAAGGCACATCTGGATGACCTTGCCCGTCTCCCCGGCGGCTCTTCCACGCGCGTCATGAGAGCAATCCTGCTCGACACGCCGCCATCGATCGACGCCGGCGAAGTTACGGACAAGGGTTCCATCAATCAGCGGGCAGTGCTGGATCGGCGTGCTGCGGACGTCGAGGCGCTGTATGCCGAAACGCCCGACGAGCGCATCCTGATTATCGAGCGCGGGAGATAGACATTTATGGCGGCGCATGACGAAGCGGTTCCCGCAGAAACCGGTGGCGGCGGGCGCGAGGAGACGTCTTCAAAAAACGTCGATCTTGGCTCTCTGCCCGATTTTATCGGCTACGCCCTGCGCCGTGCGCAACTCACCATCTTCGAGGATTTTATCCGTTCGCTGGAGACGGTCGGCCTGCGGCCGGCATATTTTTCAGTGCTCATCATCATCGATCGCAATCCCGGTCTCAACCAATCCGAAATAAGCGCAGCGCTCGGGATTCAGCGCACCAATTTCGTCAACATGGCGGACGAGCTGCAAAAGCGGAATCTCATAGTCCGTCATCCGTCCGAGCATGACCGCCGCTCCTACGCGCTTTACCTGACGCGCGAGGGAAAGGTGCTTCTCGATCAGGCGCTGGAATTGCAGGGGGAGCATGAGGAGAGACTGGCGCGCAAGCTCGGGCCCGGCGGTCGGGAGATGCTGCTGCCCCTGCTTTGGAAGCTCGCGGAATAGGTACTTGGGAAGAACCTGCAAGCGCGACCAAATCACGCCAGGCCTTTTTTCACCATCATTGCCTCGGGGCTGGGAAGCCGCCCGCGGAAGGCTTTGTAGAGATCTTCCGGGTCTGCGCTGCCGCCTGCGGAATAAATGTGCCGGCGCAGATTTTCAGCCGTTTCGGTGGCGAACGGATCGCCGGCTTCCTGAAACGCCTGGAATGCGTCGGCGTCCAGAACTTCGGACCACATGTAGGAATAATATCCGGCCGAATATCCGTCACCGGCGAAGATGTGAAGAAAATGCGGGGTGCGGTGGCGCATGGGAATGGCCGCAGGCTTGCCCAGTTCTTCCAGCACTTCCGCTTCGAACTTCATTGGGTCTTCGGGCGCGTCGTGGCGAGCGTGGTAGGCCATGTCGACCAAAGCCGAAGCGGCGAATTCGACCGTAGCAAACCCGGCGTTGAAATTTCGTGCCGCGCGCATCTTCTCCACCAGCGCCTCCGGCATGGGATCACCTGTCTCAATGTGCCGGGCATGTTTTTGAAGCACCTGCGGAACGGTAAGCCAATGCTCGAAAAGCTGCGAGGGCAGTTCGACGAAATCACGAGCAACGGACGTTCCGGCGATCGATGGCCAGGCGGCTTCGCTCAACAGCCCGTGCAGCGCGTGGCCGAATTCGTGGAAGAGCGTGCGCGCGTCGTCAACGGAAAGCAGCGCCGGCTTTCCTTTGGGCGGTTTGGCGAAATTCATCACATTGTAGATGATGGGCTTCTCGCCACCGCCGAGCTTGTGGCCCTGCTGCAGCGCGCTCATCCAGGCGCCCGAACGCTTTGAGGAACGGTTGAAATAGTCGGCAAGGAAGATGCCTCGATCCGTCCCGTCTGCGTTCTTGACCTTGAAGACCCGCACATCCTCGTGCCAGGCCGCAATCCCCCGCTGCTCCTCGAAAACGACGCCGAACAAACGGCTGGCAACGTCGAAGGCAGCGGCAATCACGTTTTCCAGCGCCAGATAGGGCTCCAGCGCGCCCTCATCGAAGTTGAAGCGCTCTTCCCTGAGTTTTTCCGCGTAGTAACGCCAGTCCCATGCGGCAATCGAGTGATTGTTGCCCTCTTCAGCCGCGATGCGCTGCAACTCCTTCTCGTCCGCGGACGCCTTTTCACGCGCCTTGTCCCACACGGGTCGCAGCAGCTCCATCACAGCGTCAGCCGTCTTGGCCATCGTGTCGTCAAGCTTGTAGGCGGCATAGTTTTCGTATCCGAGCAGTCGCGCCTTCTCCGCCCGCAATTCGAGCGTCTGGCGCACAATGTCGGTATTGTTCGTCTCGCCTTCGTTCTCACCACGGCGGACGAAGGCGTTGAGCACCGTCTCGCGCAAGTCGCGGCGCGCAGAAAGAGTGAGGAACGGCTCGGCAATGGAACGCGAGAGCGTGACGGCATAACGCCCCGCCTGTCCGCGCGACTGAGCCGCTTCGGCCATCGCGCTCTTGAGTGAAGCGGGCAAGCCGGCAAGGTCCGCCTCGTCGAGGAAGAGCGCCCATTTGCTTTCATCGGCGAGAACATTCTGCCCGAAACGGGCGCCGAGTTCGGCAAGCTGCTCGTTTATGCTGGCCAGACGTGCTTTTCCGTCGACATCGAGCTTTGCGCCGCCGCGCACGAACCGCTTCCAGGTCTTTTCCAGCACGCGCGCTGTTTCATTATCGAGGCCAAGCGCTTCGCGGGCTTCATAGAGAGTGTCGATGCGGTGGAAGAGCGCGTCGTTCATGAAAATGCGCGAAAAGTGACGTGCCATGCGCGGTGAGATTTCGCGCTCCAGCTTTTGGATCGTCTCGTTCGTATGCGCACCCGCCCGACACCAGAAAATAGCGGACACGCGCGATAGCGCATCGCCGGAAAGCTCCAATGCAACCAGTGTGTTCTCAACAGTTGCAGCATCTCCATCTTCGGCAATGGCAGCGATCTCGGCTTCATGCGCTGCGAATGCGGCATCGAACGCCGCCGCAAAAGCGGAATCTTCAATCCTGTCGAAAGCAGGAAGCCCCAAAGGGCCGTTCCACATCGTGAGAGGGCCAGCCAGAAGATCGGCGGAAGAAGGCGTGGAATCCATGAAAACCTCGAATGGGCAGGAAGGTGACCGAAACAGCAGCAGCTTCGATGTAAGGGCGTGGACCGGGTGACGCAAGCTCGGCTGAGGGTGCGACGGGAGGTCTGTCGTTCCCCACTGGTGGCAGGCGAATTGACGGTTTGGTGTTGACTCGCCCAATTTATTTGTACAAACGAACAAGAGAATTGATCGAATGAGAAATATGAGCACGCGACAGGGCAATGTCAGGGAAGCGCTGCTTGAAGCGGCGGCGAGGCTGTTTTCGCACAACGGCTACAGCGCGGTTTCCATGCGTGGAATTGCCAAGGCCGCCAATGCCAATGTCGGCAGCCTGACTTATCATTTCGGCTCCAAGGCCAACCTGTTGCGTGAAGTGTATGAGCGGCATACCGCGCCTATGAACCACCGCCGCATGGAATTGCTCGGGGAGGCGCGTCGCATTCAGAACCCTGACGAGCGCCTCATGGCCATTCTGCGGGCCTATGTCCTGCCGGCGTTTTCCTCGTCATCTGAGCATGATGGCGGCGGGGCGGAGTTCACGCGGATGCGCGCCGTGCTTTCTGCTGAAGGCAACCAGGACGCACGCGCCATCATCGCCGGCGCGTTCGATGCAACCAGCCGCGCATTTCTGGAAGCCATCGCAGAATGCGTGCCGGGCGCATCCCGCGAAGGGCTGATATGGCGCAGCCAGTTTCTTCTGGGTGCGCTTTATTACGCACTGATCAATCCGGAGCGTGTGACGCGTCTTTCGGACGGCGCGGTCGAGGGCACGGACCGCGAGACCGCAATTAACCAGATTGTGGAGGCGAGCTATGCCAGCTTCCGCAGCCTCGCGGCCGAAGCTCGGCAGGCCGCAGAATGACGAAACATCGATCGAGCAAAGGGAGGTTTCAAATGAAACTGTTCAAACTCCTTGCCACCGCGGGGCTTGCTGCCGCGCTTGCAGGGCCTGCCGTTGCGCAGGAGCGTGTTTCCATCGGCACAGGCGGCACGGGCGGCCTGTTCTATGTGATTGGTGCCGGGATGGCTGAAATCATCAATCAGAACATGCCCGAAACGACAGCCCGCGCGGAGGTGACCGGCGCATCGGTGGAAAATATACGACGCGTTGCAGCCGACCAGATGACCTTCGGTTTCTCCTCCTCATCCACGCTTTACGAGGCGTCTGTCGGAGAGGGCCCCTTCGAAGAGGCGCTTCCGGTTTCAGGCATGGCCTACCTTTATCCTGCCGTGTTGCAGATCGCCACGACCGCCGACACCGGCATCGAAACGATCGATGACCTCGCAGACAAGACCATCAGCCTCGGGCCTCCCGGTTCGAACGCTGCGGTTCTGGCCCAGCGCATTCTGGAAGCGTACGGGGTCTTCAATCCGGGGAACGTCCAGTTCCTGTCCTACTCAGAGGGCACCAACGCGCTGATGAACGAAACGGTGGATGCGGCTGTAGTCCTTGCCGGCGCGCCGACCGCTGCGCTGATCGATCTTGCCGCCCAGCGCGACATGCGCCTCATCCCCGTGGAGAGTGACCGGGTGGAGGGCATGCTGGAAGAATATCCGTTCTACCAGATGCATGAGATCAAGCCGGGGACCTACGACGGGCAGGACGAGCCGGTGACAGTCATCAATGATCCGGCGACCCTCTTTACGAGCCAGGATGCTTCGGAAGAGACGATCTACCAGATCACCAAGGCAATCTTCGACAATCTGGATACGCTGGCGCAGGTGCATCCCCAGGCGGCGGAGATCGCCGTCGACACTGCACCGAACACCCCGATCGATCTTCATCCCGGTGCCCAGCGCTACTTTGATGAAGCGGGCCAGTAAACCTGTAACGCAAGAGCGGAATGCCTGACGTGCTGACGATGCTGCGACTGCCGTGGAATGTGGCCGGTGAAAAGGAAGCGACGATCGTGTCGCTTCTTTATTCGCTTCTTGCCGTTTGTATCACTGGACTGGTGATCTACGGTGCCTACTATGGCGGCGTGACCGCGCTGCTTCTGCGGTCCATGTTTTTCTCGGCGGTCGCGGCGGCCGGCCTTGCCGGCGTGGCACTTCAGATGCCGTCACGCACGGCGCGGATGGCTTGTTATCTGCTGGCCATCGTCGCCGCAGTGCCAGGGCCTTATCTCTGGCACTTTTATCTGGACATCGTCATGCGCGGGTCCATCGCCACGCAGATGGACCAGGTCGTCTTCCTTGCCCTGCTGGTCGCTTCCATGGTCCTCGTGCGCCTGACACTCGGCCGTGCGCTCCTCATCCTGTCGCTCGTGGCCCTGGCCTATGCGTATTTCGGTTATCTGGTTCCCGGAAAGTACGGCCACGGCGGCTACGATATTTCACGGCTGACCTCGACGCTGTTTCTGTCCACGGAGGGCTTCTTCAGCATCCCGATGGGTGTCGCGGTCGAATATATCTTCCTGTTCGCCCTTCTCGGCACGCTTCTGATGAAGATGGGCACCGGCG
>JAJUHJ010000013.1 GCA_029279965.1 Phyllobacteriaceae bacterium | reverse complement strand
GCGGTGTTCGAAGCCGTGCTTTCCGCGCTTGGCCTGCCGCGCGGCTGGCAGAAGCGGCTGGCCCGTACCTTTGGCACGCCCGCCATGCTGGAGACGGTGATCGGCGAATTCATCAACCCGCCCGTCGCGCCGGCGAGCCTGCCGCAGGAATTGACCGATCTTGCGGCGCAGCGCGACAAAGCGCGCCTTACGCAATACATAGACGAACAGATGCAGGCCGCCGGACTGTCGCCGGTTTCGGGCCGGCTGCCAGCGGAGATCGCACAGCGGCTGATTGAAAAGGCAGAGCTTGAAAGCGTGCGGCTTTCTGGCCGCGCGCTCGACGCGCTGAAAGCGTTCCTTGCCATCAACGTACCCCTCAAGGAGGCAGAAGAACGGCTGACCGCCTTCGCCAGCGAGGCACGCATCGTGCTGGATGAAGCGCTGGCCGGGTTCGGCGCACGGATGGAGCAGATAAAAACGTACGGCCTGCCGCTTGAGCGGATAAGGTACGACGCGGCGTTTGGCCGCCCACTCGATTACTACACCGGCTTCGTTTTCGAGATCAGAGCGGAGGGGCATCCTCAACCTCTGGCCGGCGGCGGACGGTACGATCGGCTTCTGACGCTTCTTGGGGCGGAACATCCCATACCCGGCGTCGGCTTCTCGGTATGGCTCGATCGTGTCACGATGCTGCGGGAGGAAACGCAATGAGCCTAACGCTCGCACTTCCCTCCAAAGGACGCCTCAAGGAAAAGGCCATCCAGCGACTCCGGGAGGCGGGCTTTCCAGTGCGCCTGCCAGAAAACGAACGCCGCTATCGGGCCGGAATAGATGGGGTGGACGGGCTGGAGGTGACGTTCCTTTCCGCCTCCGAAATCGCACGTGAGCTGGATCGGGGCGGAGTAGATCTTGGCGTCACGGGCGAAGACCTTGTGCGCGAGACGATTCCCGATTGGGACAGACGCGTGGACATTGCTGCCCGCCTCGGCTTCGGTCACGCCGATGTGGTTGTAGCGGTGCCTGAAACCTGGTTCGACGTCACGACAATGTCCGATCTCGACGACGTGGCTGCCGATTTCCGCCAGCGCCATGGACGGCGGCTCCGGATTGCGACGAAATACTGGCGGCTGACACAGCAGTTCTTCTCGCAAAAGCACGGAATCCAGGTCTACCGCATCGTTGAAAGCCTCGGCGCCACCGAAGGGGCGCCGGCGGCAGGCTCGGCAGATGTCATTGTGGACATCACCTCCACGGGTTCCACGCTCAAGGCGAACCATTTGCGTGTGCTCGATGATGGCGTGATCTTGCGTTCCGAAGCGTGCCTCGTCGCGGCGCGGAAGGAGCGGGAGGCGTCCGATGCAAAACTGATCGAGGAGATGGCAGCGGCCTTACGTCGTTGACGAGGCACCGCCTTGGGCCGCCGGCCACCGATGAGCTGGTGCGGCGGGGAGCTACCGCATCGGCCCGAAAACCGAAATCGGTTTTCGGAAAGCACGATGTGTAGGTTCAATAACTTACGAAGCCTTTGTCCGTCCGGACGGACGCACGGCGCTACACGTGCCGGAAATTGCAAAGGCCCTGTTGAACAGGCCGCTACTCCTCTACCACGCGCAGCCGCAGAGAGCCTCCGCCCACCGCCCTTTCCGGCTCGCCGTCGTTCTCCCCTTTCTCGCCCTCGGCCGCGCCCAACTCCAGTGCCTCGATCTTCGCACCGCGCTTGGTTACCTTGTCGGCGGAGGTGAGGATCAGGTCGATATCCTTGTTGGCCTGCAGGAAGTGGCCCTGCAGCTTGCGCACCCGATCATCGAGGCGGGTAACGTCCTGCATCAGCTTGACGACTTCTGCCTGGATAAGATGGGCCTGTTCGCGCATGCGCGCGTCCTTCAACACCGCCTGGATGACCTGAATCGACAGCATGAGCAGCGATGGCGAGACGATGACGATGCGCGCGCGATGCGCTCTCTGCACCAGGGCCTCGAAATTTTCGTGGATCTCGGCAAAGACCGATTCCGACGGGACGAACATGAAGGCGGTGTCCTGGGTCTCGCCGGAAATGAGATACTTCTCGGCAATGGCCTTGATATGCACCTCGATGTCACGGCGGAACGCTGTCTCGGCCTGCTTGCGTGCATCCGCCCCGCCCTCGCCTTCACTGGCCGCGCGGATGGCATTCCAGGCTTCCAGCGGAAACTTTGCGTCTATGACGAGCGAAGGGGCGTCGTTGGGCATCCTGATGAGGCAGTCCGGCCGGCTGCCATTGGAAAGCGTCGCCTGGAATTCGTAAGCCGACGGCGGCAGACCGTCGGCGATGATGGCTTGCTTGCGGGACTGTCCGAAGGCGCCGCGCGTCTGCTTGTTGGACAGGATCTGCTGGAGTTGTACCACCTGACCGGCCAGCGACTGAATGTTGTTCTGCGCCGTGTCGATGACCGCCAGCCGCTCCTGCAACCTGGCAAGGTTCTCGTGCGTGGCCTTGGTCTGATCGGTAATCGACTGGCCGAGACGAGAACTCATGCCATCGAGCCGCTCCGAGATGGTCTTCGTGAGTTCGGCCTGGCGCGCACCGAAAACCTCCGCGATCGTGCCCATACGCCCCTGCAACTCGGCTTGCGCCTTGGCAAGCTCGGAAAGCTGCATTTCAGCTTCGCGCGCACGAACCGCTGCAAGAGCTTCAGCCTCGGCGCGGGCCCGGGCATTGCGCAAGGAGGACGCGGCAAGAAGCGCAAGCAGGAGCAGCAGAGCTCCGGCCACCGCGACAACAAGCTGGCCAAGCGAAAGGGTCGTTGCGCCAAGCTGGATCAGCGGCGCGGAAAACAGGGAGACCGTATCGTTCATCCCGGCACCTTATGCGATTCGTCTGCCGGGGATAAGACCAAACCGTGAACAATCGTCCTTTCGGCCGCCCCTACCGTATTGACGCTTTCCCGCCGAGCGATTACCTGACGCCCATGACCATTCGTCCGATCATTTCTCTTCCCGATCCCAAGCTGCGCGAGGTTTCCAAGCCGCTCGAGCGCGTCGATGACGACGTGCGCAGATTTGCCGACGACATGCTGGAAACCATGTACGATGCGCCGGGGATTGGCCTTGCCGCCATTCAGGTCGGCGAGCCGCTGCGTATGCTCGTCCTCGATGTTTCCGACAGAGAGGAGCCACGCAATCCGAGAGTTTTCATCAACCCGGAGATCATTTCACGTTCCGACACGCCCAACGTGCACGAGGAAGGATGCCTGTCCATCCCCGACTACTACGCGGAAGTGGAGCGTCCGGCCGAAGTGACCGTGAAATATGTCGATCGTGATGGCAAGGAACAGCTCGTTGAAGCCAATGGCCTTCTGGCCACCTGTCTCCAACATGAGATCGATCATCTGAACGGCGTTCTGTTCATTGATTATCTCTCAAAGCTCAAGCGCGATATGGTCGTGCGCAAGTTCAGGAAGCTCGCCAGGGATCGCCCGCCACCCGCGCGCATGGTGGGGTAATCACCCGTCTGAAGGAGGCGTCATGCCCCTACGCCTCATATTCATGGGAACGCCGGAGTTTTCCGTGCCGACGCTGATGGCGCTCGCTGAAGCGGGGCATGAAATCGCGGCCGTTTACACCCAGCCGCCGCGTCCCGCAGGAAGGCGCGGCCTGGTCCTTAAAAAATCGCCCGTGCATGAAGCTGCCGAGGCTTTCGGCATTCCCGTGCGTACGCCACAGTCACTCAAAGACGAGGAGCAACAAGAGGCGTTTCGCTCTCTTGAGGCCGACGCGGCGGTGGTTGTGGCCTACGGACTGCTTTTGCCCAGAGCGATCCTCGAGGGGACAAGGCTCGGCGCATTCAACGGACACGCCTCCCTTCTACCGCGATGGCGCGGAGCCGCCCCCATTCAACGCGCCATCATGGCCGGAGACAGGGAAACAGGCATGATGATCATGAAAATGGATGAGGGTCTGGACACGGGTCCGGTCGCCATGACCGCAACTGTACCCATCGACGCGGACATGACGGCGGGCGAGTTGCACGACAGGCTGAAGATGGTCGGTGCTGGATTGATGGTGGACGCGATGGGAGCGCTCGAACGCGGTGAGCTGAAGCCAGTCCCGCAGGCGGTCGAGGGCGCTTCCTATGCCGGCAAGATCATGAAAGAAGAGACGCGGGTGAACTGGAACTCGCCGGCGGAAAAGGTGCACAACCACATTCGCGGGCTGGCGCCCTTTCCCGGCGCCTGGTGCGAAATGCCCGTGTCGGGAAAGGTGGAACGGGTGAAATTGCTGCGCTCGACGCTCTCAACGGGCGAAGGCATGCCGGGTGAAGTCATTGACGATGATCTTGCGGTAGCATGCGGCGATGGCGCCGTGCGGCTCGTCAAGGTGCAGCGTGCCGGTGGCAAGCCGATCGCGGCGGCCGATTTTTTGCGCGGTGCGATGCTCGAGAAAGGGGCGCGGCTATCATGACAGCCGTTATTATCCGCCCCGAGCAAGCCGGCGACGAGCGGGAAATTCACGCGCTTCATGTCGACGCTTTCGGCGGTCAGGCAGAAGCGCTTCTGGTTGAAGAGCTACGCACGGCGGATGACGTGGTGCTTTCCCTGGTAGCTGAGCGCAACGGCGCCATTCTCGGGCACATCCTGTTCTCGCGTCTTTACGTTCGAGAGGGCGAGGATGCTTTCCCCGGCGTTGCGCTGGCACCTTTGGCGGTTCATGCGGAACATCGGCACGAGGGCATCGGAACCGCCTTGATGGACGATGCGCATCTTCGGCTCCAGGCCGAGGGCGAGCGCCTTTCCGTCGTCCTCGGAGAGCCCGCCTATTACGGCCGGGCTGGATATACGCACGAGCGCGCGGCTGGATTTGAGAGCGCCTATCAGGGCGAGGCGCTGCAAGCGTTGGCCTGGGGAGAAGCGCCACGGACGGGCAGGCTCGACTACGCGCCCGCTTTCGTCAGCCTTTCCTGATCCATGCCGCGATACCGCATCGATATCGAATATGACGGCGGCCCCTATGCAGGCTGGCAGCGCCAGATGGGGCAGCACAGTGTCCAGGAGGCGATCGAGAAGGCAATCGCAGCCTTTGCCGGTGAGGAAGCAACGCTGCGCGGCGCAGGCCGGACGGACGCGGGCGTACATGCGCTGGGCCAGGTTGCTCACGTTGAACTATCCCGCAAGTGGGAGCCGAATACCGTTCGCGATGCAATCAACGCGCATCTGCGGCTTGCAAACGAAACGGTTTCGATCCTGCGCGCGGCAGCGGTTGCCGATGATTTCGACGCGCGCTTTTCCGCAAAGACGCGGCACTATCTTTACCGCATCCTCAACCGCCGTGCCCCGCCTGCCCTGGAACGCGGCAGGGTCTGGCACATTCCCAAACGTCTCGATGCCGATGCGATGCACGAGGCTGCTCAGCGGCTTGTTGGACATCATGATTTCACCACCTTCCGCTCCGTCCAGTGTCAGGCGAAGAGCCCCGTGAAGACGCTTGACCGGCTGGATGTTGCCCGGCTCGGTGAGGAGATCGAGATTCGCGCCTCGGCACGCTCCTTCCTGCACAATCAGGTGCGCTCACTGGCGGGCACGCTGAAGAAGGTGGGTGAAGGCGCCTGGTCCGCCGATGATGTGCAAGAGGCTCTTGAAGCGCGCGACCGCGCGGCGTGCGGACCGGTGGCTCCCGCCAGGGGGCTGTATCTGGTCACGGTCGATTATTAGGACCGATCGACATTCCGGCCTGGAGCGTGTGTCGGGGCCGGATGCCCCCGAGTAAACTGGCCAGCCGCTCAATCTGCGGGTGTTGCCGCGTTTATGCGATCTCAGCGAGCCTCATCAATCCTGGGCAGGAACCAAGCCAGCAACCCCGCCAGTGGCAGGAAAGAGCAGAATCTATATACCGCTTCAACGCCATAGCTGTCGGCCAAGCCGCCGAGGATAGCGGCCGCGATACCACCCAAGCCGAAGTTGAGCCCGTAGAACAAGCCACCGATGAGGCCAATGCGGTTGGGGAGAAGTTCAATCGCATAGATCAGGATGGATGCAAAAGCGCTGGCCATAATCAAGTTGATCGAGATCGTTAGCACGCCCGTCCAGAACAGATCCGCATAGGGCAGGATCAACGTAAGCGGCAGCGGCCCCAGCACCGAGATCCAGATGACGCGATAGCGCCCGATCCGGTCCCCGACGATTCCTCCGACCAGTACGCCGACCGCAGCAGCGACCAGGAAGATAGAGAGCATCATCTGGGCGGAGGGAATCGAAAGGCCGAACCGCTCCATCAGGTAAAAGGTATAGAAGGACCGGAAGCTCTCATTATAAGCGTTCTTGGAAAACATCAGCAGCATCAGGACAGCAAGGCCAATGCCGATGGTGACCGGCGCATGCCGGAGCTGGTGGCCATCTTCTCTGTTGCGCGGACGCGCGGCTGCAAATTCAGCGCTGATAAAACGCTGCTTGGTGCCGATCCATGTCAGCAACATCATCGCCGCTAAGGCAACGACCGCGAACCACGCAAGGGTCGGCTGTCCCCAGGGGACGATGATGAGTGCCGCTAAGACAGGGCCGAGCGCTCCGCCCGCCTGTCCGCCAATCTGAAAGATGCCCTGTCCCAGTCCCTGTCGGCCGCCGGCTGCATAGCGCGCTGTGCGCGTTGCCTCGGGGTGGAAGATGGATGAGCCGATGCCGATCAGCGCGACCGAGATGAGGATCATTGTATAACTTTGCGCAAAGGCGAGGCTGATCAGACCCGACAGTGTGAACATCATTCCCATGACCGGCGAATAGGGCGCCGGATGTCTGTCCGTCACCATTCCGATCACCGGTTGAAGCAGCGATCCGGCGATCTGGAAGGTCATCGTGATCATGCCGATCTGCACGAAATCCAGCGCGTAGGAATCCCTCAAGATTGGATAGGCGGCCGGGATCAATGACTGCATCAGGTCGTTGAGAAGATGTGTCAGACCGAGAACGACCAACACAGTCATATGGGTTTTGGATCGGCCGGCGGATAAAGTAGCAGTCGTCATTTCGGTATATTGTGGCTAGGGTTTCAGAAGCTGCATCGAGCCACACGGTGCAGCCAATGACGGAGCGGATATACGGCTCGTGCTGGAAAGCTGCAACCTGTTCTTCACCGGTCCGCCCGCCGGACTCCATCTCGATGACTTCTCCGGTCATCTGCGGCTGGTGAACTGCCACTGAACTGTCATCCCGACGGCGATGAGAGCCCAGCGCGGAAAGGCTTGGAACCTGTTCGCACGCGCTGCTGGACTATGCTTCAGCGCTTGTCGTTCAGCAGCGCCATATCGCCCGCGATGTCGTGTATGAGCAGCTTTCGGCTGAAGAACCGTCCACCGAGGAACGCTTCGATCTGCTGGCGGCCTGTCGCATGTCCCAAAGGCGGACACGATACGATCTAGAATCCCAGCCCCAGGAGGCTTTGCAGCGCGACCAGCGCCGCGATGGAAGCGGCAAGCACACCGAAAAAGACCGCGGTGCCAAGTGCCATCCCTTCCCCAATCGCCACCACCGTCACCCGCCAGGACAGAACGAGCGTTGCCAAAAACAGGAGAAAAGAAACCAGCTCTGTCAGGTCTGCACCCGGTGCGAACAGGCGCAAAAGCATCGACGGAAGCATCGCCCAGGCGAAGAATGCCGACGCCCAGTTTGTGGCAACGACATAGTGCACGAAGCGACGGGCGATTCCGATCGGGCGGGCAATGACGGCGAGCAAGGCGATCGGCAGAAGCCACACGCCGATATCGGCCACCAGCAATCGCAGCATGAGGGAAAGCCGCAGGCCAAAGGTCGTTGCTTCCGGTATGGCGTTAGCGGTCGCCACCCACCCCAGCATCAGCACCGGTAGTGCCACCAGAACGGCGTAAAAGGAATTCCAGAAACCGTCCACCGAAAGGTCGAAAAATTGCAGCCCCTCGGACCGCCCCATCATCATGTGCCAGACGCCGGTGAAATTCTGTTGAATTTCCGCCCCGGTCGGCATCACGCAAACCAGTCTTCGAGAAACCGAAGGTAAATCCGGGTCAGCGTCTCCAACTCCTCGAGCGGAACCCTTTCATCGACCATATGCATGGTCCGGCCGACCAGCCCGAACTCCACCACGGGGCAATAATCTTTGATGAAACGCGCATCCGAGGTGCCTCCCGACGTGGAGGGATCCGGCTTCCTGCCCGTCAGCGCCTCCACCGACGCGGCCAATGTGCGGGTCAACTTCTCATCGCGCGTGAGAAACACCGGGCTCGGACGGTCGCGCCACTCCAGATCGAAGGCGACCGGTCCCGTGCGGCCGGGCCGCAATCGGTTTTCTGCAGCTGCACGCTCCAGCCGGCTGCGGATTTCATCCTGCAAGGCTTCTACGCTCCACCCATCGTTGAAGCGGATATTAAAGGCCATCGTTGCCCGGCCCGGAATGACATTGGTCGCGGAATTTCCAACATCAATGGACGTGATCTCCAGATTGGTCGGAGGAAAATCTTCCGTGCCCTCGTCAAAGGGAGGCCGAAGCAGGCTTTCGGCAAGCGCCAGCAGGCCTGGAAGGGGATTGTCCGCCCGATCCGGATAGGCCACGTGCCCTTGCCGGCCGTTCACGGCAACCCGCCCGGACAGAGACCCTCGCCGGCCGATCTTCATCATATCGCCCAGAACATCGACATTGGTCGGCTCGCCGACGATGGCCGCATCCCAAGTTTCACCGCGGTCGGCCGCCCATCGCAGGAGCTTTGCCGTCCCATTGACCGCCGGACCTTCCTCATCACCCGTAATCAGGAACGAGACGGAGCCATGTGGGCTCCCGTTCTTTTTGAAATAGCGAGCAAGGGCGGCGACGAAGCAGGCAATGCCGCCCTTCATGTCCACCGCACCGCGACCAAACATCTCGCCATCGGCGATTTCGGCAGCGAAAGGCGGATGTGTCCAGGCCGCCTCGTCGCCAGGCGGCACCACATCCGTGTGACCGGCAAACATCAGATGAGGCCCCTTCCCGCCGATTCGGGCGTAGAGGTTTTCCACATCCGCCTGGCCATCCTCGGAGAAGGTGGGTCGGTCCACACGCGCGCCCAGCGGCTCCAGCATGGCCGCCAACGCGGCGAGTGCTCCTCCCTCGGCCGGAGTTACCGACCGGCAGCGAATGAGGGCAGACAGGTTCTCAACAGGGTCGACGGGCAGGCGCATAAGGCAAATGGATAGTCCAACCGAGCCGCCCTGTCATCCCGGCGGATCGCAGGATCCTTTCACGGGCGCTCACCTGGCGCGTTTGTGTCCCGGCCGTATTCGTTCGCTTCCGCATCGCCGGGATAAAGGCATAACACGACGAAGGTGAGAATGGAGACCATCGGTATAAACAAAGCGACGGCGAAAAGGCCCGGCTTTCCGAAATCGTGCAGCCGCTTTACCCCAAGCGCCACATAGGACCACACGGAAAGGAAAAACACCGCCCAGAACAGGGAGGCCCAGAACTGGCCAACGCCGCTTTCTTCGGGCGCCAGCGTGAACTGATAGAGCGGGAAGGCCTGGAAGACCGAAAGAAGCAACCCTGCCAGAAAGTACGGCGCACGGCTGACCCGGCCGGAAAAGCCGAAGAAAAGCCAGTAAAGTTGCTTTCTTTCCACGCCAGCGCTTTCCTGTGTCAGTCCCTGAGAAGTTCGTTGATCGACGTCTTGGCGCGCGTCTTTTCGTCCACACGCTTGACGATCACGGCACAGTAAAGACTTGGCCCCCAATCCTTGCCGGGAATGTTCTTACCGGGCATGGTTCCCGCAACCACCACGGAATAGGGAGGGACCTCGCCATAGAAGACCTCACCGGTGGCGCGGTCCACGATCTTCGTCGACTTGCCGATGAAGACACCCATGCCGAGTACGGAACCCTCGCGCACAATACAACCTTCCACCACTTCCGAGCGCGCGCCGATGAAGCAATGATCCTCGATGATGGTCGGGCCGGCCTGCATCGGCTCCAGCACGCCGCCGATGCCGACACCACCGGAAAGATGCACATTTTCGCCGATCTGCGCGCAAGATCCGACGGTCGCCCAGGTATCCACCATGGTGCCGCGCCCTACATAGGCGCCGAGATTGACGAAGGAAGGCATCAGTACCGCACCCGGTGCCACATAGGCGGAACGGCGCACGACGCAGTTGGGAACGGCGCGAAAGCCGGCATTCTCAAACTCGCTGGCGCCCCAGCCATCAAATTTGGAGGCTACCTTGTCCCACCACACGGCATCACCCGGGCCGCCCCTGACGACTTCCATCGGATTGAGCCTGAAGGATAGGAGCACCGCCTTTTTCAGCCACTGGTTTACGTGCCAATCGCCATTGTCTTGCCGCTCGGCCACACGCGCGGCGCCGCTGTCGAGCAGGTCGAGTGCGGTTTCGACTGCCTCGCGAATCTCACCGCGCGTTTCCACCGTAATGGAATCGCGTTCCTCGAAGGCATTTTCCACCGCCCGTTCCAGTGCGGCGATGTCCGACGTTTTCATTGATAGACGCTCCGTTACACGAGCTGTTAAGAGGCAGATCCATAGGCTCTGACGACCGGCGCGGACCCTATGCGAAGCGCCGAAAGGGGTCAATCACGGGATGCGCGATGAGCGCAGGCAAACGGGAATTAAGAACATCATGGATCCGAATCGGCACGACAAGGGCTGGACGCCGCTACCGCATTCCGACGAAGACCTGAAGCGCGCGCGCAGCGTGCCCGACACGCCGCAGACCCGCTCGGAGACCTACAGGCTCGCCTGGGACGATGAAACATTCATGACACGGCGGGAGCTGAGGCCGGTGCGGCTGCAGCTCGAGCTTTTAAAACCGGAGATGGCGCTGGCCGAACGCGGCATCCGTTCCACGGTGATCCTCTTCGGCGGCGCGCGCATTCCCGAACCGGGTACGGGGGCCTGGGCGGCCAAGAACGAGGTGCAAAAGAAAAACCTGGAAGAGAACAGCCGCTACTATGATGAAGCGCGGCGGTTCGCAACGCTCTGCTCGGAACAGTCGGCCAAATCCGGTTATCGCGAATATGTCGTCGTGACCGGCGGCGGTCCCGGCGTGATGGAAGCGGGGAATCGCGGAGCGGCCGATTGCGGCGCTCCCAACATCGGCCTCAACATCGTGCTACCGCACGAGCAGGCGCCGAACCTTTACGTAACCCCGGAGCTTTGCTTCAATTTCCACTATTTCGCCATCCGCAAGATGCATTTCATGATGCGGGCGAAGGCTGTCGCGGTCTTTCCCGGCGGCTTCGGCACGATGGACGAGCTTTTCGAAACGCTCACCCTCATCCAGACCGGCCGCATGGAACGGGTTCCGGTGGTCCTCTTCGGCAAAGCCTTTTGGAACAAGGCCATCAATCTCGCCTTTCTTGCCGAGCAGGGCACCATCTCGCCGGGAGACGAGGAACTCATCACCTTTGTGGAGACGGCCGATGAAGCGTGGTCCTGCATCGCCGAGTTTTACGAATTGTAGCTGCGCCCGGTTGTCGCGGCGAATAACTCTGGCGCCACTCCGTCAGCTCGGCTACTGATCGGGCATGAAACGGGTGGAGCCATCGCCAGGCTGGTTTGCCACGCTCCGGCGGGACCGGCACCTGTTTGCGCTGGTCGGCACACTCGCTCTTCTCCTCGGCTTGTTACAGCCATTTGCAGCGGCGCGGAGCGCGCCTTTTCAGGATCTGCTGGTCCTTTGCAGCCCCGGCATGAAGGTTGCGCCGGGCGGTCAGCTTCCATCACAGACGCCAGGCTGCCCGCTCTGTCCCGCGGGACATCTGTGTAGCGCACACGCAACTCCAGCGGCCGTACCGCAGGAACCTCTACCGCTTGCATTCTCAAAGCCGGCGCAGCCGCGGGCAAGGCGGCACGCGAGCATATGCTTGCTCGGCGGCGAAGCAGCGCCTTACATACGCGCCCCTCCCTCCTTCGCATGAGTGACGCATCCGCTCCGATACCGGCCCGGTGTTCAGGAAGTGCGGTGCGTGCGATCTTCCATGTAGATTTGAGAGAGAATTCATCATGCGCAATATGACCTTGGCCGCGCTTGCGGCGTCATCCATCGTCGGCATGTCGGCAACCGCCGCTATGGCCCATATATCCTTGCAGCAGAATCAAGCCACGCCCGGCGCATATAACGCCGTGCTCGGCATTCCCCATGGCTGCGACGGTGCGGCGACGGAAGCCGTTCACGTTGAAATCCCCGAGGGTTTCATCGGTGTAAAGCCGATGCCGAAGGCTGGGTGGACCATCGAAATTGAAGAAGGTGATTACGGCAGGAGCTACAATCTCCACGGCTATGAGGTGTCCTCGGGCACCGCTGCCGTAACATGGAAAGGCGGCAGCCTTGCCGATGACCATTATGACGAATTCACATTGCACGGCACACTGGCCGGCGTGGAGGCAGGACAGCGCCTGTTTTTCAAGACCACGCAGACCTGCGCTTCGGGTGAGGAAGCATGGACGCAGATTCCGGCGCCCGGGGACGATCCACATGCGTTTGAGCACCCGGCGGCAATGCTGACCATTCTTGCCGATGCGGGGACGGAAGGGCACAGCCATCATGCGGCGAGTGAAGCCGCTTCTGGCGATCTACTTATTTCGGATGCCTGGGCGCGGGCGATGTTGCCGGGCCAGGCGACCGGCGGCGCCTATATGACCATCCGCAACGATGGCGAAGAGGTGGATACGCTTTTGTCGGTTACATCGCCGGTCGCCGGCACGGTCGAAATCCACACGATGACAATGGAAGACGACATCATGGTGATGCGTCCGCTGGAAGACGGGCTGGAGATCCCCGCCGGCGAAAGCGTGATGCTGGAGCCCGGCGGGCTGCATCTCATGTTCATGCAGGTGGGAACGCCCTTCACTGAAGGTGCCGAGGTACCGGTGTCACTCGAGTTCGAGAAAGCGGGCACGGTCGGCCTCACCATGCCGGTGCTTCCCGCCAGAACCGGGCGCGGAGCGGACGCGCATCAGCACTAATATCCTGCCGAAGACACTGCGCCGTGCGTCTGCTGGACGCACGGCATTGTCGGCCTCACGGAACAGCGAGGATGCAAAAGTGTTTTCCTGAAAGAACAGGAGACCATCGATGCCCAGAAGCGTTCCCGACGACGACATTGTGGACCAGCAGCAGGCAAGAGACCTCGGCCACGCGACGAAGTCTCAGTCACAGAAAGCAAAGGACGCGGAGCAGGAAACTCCGGAAGAGAGGATCGAGAAGGATGCGCGCGCCAATCGCGGTCTTGGATCGCTGCTTCCGCCCGGCCGTGAAAGCGAAACTGAAAAAGCGCTGAAGCGCGCCGCCTATCCTTCGAAGGGCGCCCGCCGGAGCGGTCCTAGGATACCTGGACAGCCTTCAAAAATGCGGTGAGATCGTCGGTGACGTAATCGACCTCGTCTTCCTGCCCCGGGTCCTGCTCCCAGATCTCCGAAAAGGTGGGTTCGAAATTTTTCGGCACGATGAGCACCGTCGTCATGCCGATCTGCTTCGGAATACGAAGATTTCGCGCCAGATCCTCGAACATGACTGCATTGGGGCCGGCGATCGCATGCAGCGCAACGAAAAGGTCGTAGCTCTCCTTGGAGGGTTTTGGCTGCAGGCCGGCAGCGACAATGTCGAAAATATCCTCGAAATGGTCGAGAATGCCGAGTTGGCGCGCTGCTCGCTCCGCATGTCCGCGATCGCCGTTGGTGAAGATGAATTTCCTCCCTTCAAGATTGCGGATCGCTTCACCCAATGCCGCATCCGGCTCGATCCAGGAGTAATCGATATCATGGACCTTCTCCAGGAAGTCGTCGGGGTCGACATCGTAGCGATCCATGAGTCCGCGCAACGTGGTACCGTGGCTGCGATATAGCTCTTTCTGTAGCTTTCGCGCTTCCTCCCGCGGCAGATGCAGAAGCTCCGATACATAGGCCGTCATACGGACGTCGATCTGGGAGAACAGATTACTGTGACGCGGATAAAGCGTGTTGTCGAGATCGAACACCCAATCGGTGATATGGGCGAAGCGCGCTGGATCGGGAAGAACTGTCATTGCTCTATATGGCAGGTTTCTGCGCAACTTTTCAAACGTTTGCTGGCAGCAGCCCGCGTCTGATCTTGTGCAGCGTGTCAGCCGGCGCTAAGGGTCTCCTGTCATCTGGCTGCCTTCCCCCGGTCTTTCATGGAACTATGGATCCCGATCACCATCGCTGCCGCTTTTCTGCAGAACCTGCGCTCGGTGGGGCAAAAGCATCTGAAGGGCGTCATGGGAACCACCGGAGCGACCTTCGTGCGCTTCGGATTCGGCCTTCCCTTCGCGGCACTGTTCCTGCTGGCGCTGCATTTTCTGGCGGAATTTCCCTTCCCGCAGCCAAATGCCGCCTTCATCGGCTGGGTACTCCTTGGCGGACTTGGACAGATCGGGGCTCAGTTCCTTCTCATCTATCTGTTCTCCTTCCGAAACTTTGCCGTGGGGACGGCTTATTCGCGCACGGAGCCGGCGCAGGCGGCCATCTTCGGGCTCATCTTCCTTGGCGAGTGGGCAAGTCCCGGAACGGTGGCTGCCATCGCCATTACCGTGATAGGCGTGATGGCGATATCGGTGGCGCATGTCCCCATGAGCTGGCGCAATCTCTTCGCCTCTCTCGTTAGCCGAACTGCGCTGATCGGCCTTGCTTCCGGAACTTTGTTCGGTATCGGTGCCGTATCCTATCGGGCTGCCTCCCTTTCGCTTGGCGGCCCGAATTTCATGATGCAGGCAGCGATGACGCTGTTTGTCGCCATCCTCTTCCAGACCATGATCATGATCGGCTGGATGCTCTGGAAGGACCGGAACGAATTTGCGTTGATAGCGCGCGCGTGGAAGCCCTCACTCTTTGTCGGCTTTGTCGGCGCAACGGCATCCTTCGGATGGTTTGTCGCCATGACCCTTCAGCAGGCTGCCGTGGTGAAGGCGCTGGCGCAGATCGAGATGATCTTCACCTTCGCCTCATCCATTTACGTCTTTCGCGAACGGATCAATCCCACGGAAGTCGCCGGCTGCCTCCTCATTATCACCGGCATTCTCGCGCTGGTGCTTCTATAGGTCTACAGCATCGGCCCGAAAATCCGGTTCGATTTTCAAAAAGCATGGTGCGTGGATTCAATTGGATAGAGCGTCCTTTGTGCGTCCAAATGGATGCACGGCGCGCTAAGGGACGATCAGCGTTCCTGCGCCATGTTCGGTGAACAGCTCCAGAAGCACCGCATGAGCCGTCTTGCCGTTGAGGATGACGACACCCTCCACACCGCGTTCAATGGCTTCAATACAGGTTTCGACCTTGGGAATCATGCCGCCGGAAACGGTGCCATCCCTGATGAGGGCGCGCGCCTCGGAAACCGTCAACTCATCGATCAGCTTGCCCTTGTCGTCCAGCACCCCCGATACGTCGGTGAGGAAGAGAAGCCGGCTGGCCTTCACCGCCCCGGCGATGGCGCCGGCGAACGTGTCGGCATTGATGTTGTAGGTATGACCATCACGGCCCGGCGCGACAGGTGCGATCACGGGAATCATTTCCGAGCGCGCAAGCAGATCGAGCAGGGTGCGATCAACCTCCACCGGCTCGCCCACAAAGCCGAGGTCCAGCACCCGCTCAATATTGGAATCGGGATCCATCACCGTTTTGCGCGCCTTTTCGGCAAAGACCATGTTGCCGTCCTTGCCGCACAGGCCGATGGCCCATTCACCTTCCGCATTGATGAGCGCGACGATCTCCTTGTTGATGGAGCCCGCAAGCACCATCTCCACGATCTCGACCGTTTTTTCGTCGGTTACGCGCAAGCCGCTTTCGAATTTCGATTCGATCCCCATCTTTTTCAGCATCGAGCCGATCTGCGGCCCACCGCCATGCACGACGATGGGATTGACGCCGGACTGTTTTAGAAGCGCCACGTCGCGGGCAAATGCACGGCCGAGCGTGTTGTCGCCCATTGCATGGCCACCATATTTGATGACCACCGTCTTGTTCTCATAGCGCTGCATGTAAGGCAGCGCCGCGGACAGGAGCCGCGCCTGTGCTTCCGCGGTTTCGGCAATTTCCATCATGGCGAGCATTCCCGGCTTGATCGATCGCACGTGTCATATCGCATTCGCATCGACCCGCAAATGCCGGCAGTCAAATTCCTTCACGCCGCATTGATTTGCAGTGAAGCCGCCCTCTTTCTATCGTTGCGTGGACGGCTAGGAGGATGGTGATGAGACGGCGCAATTTCCTTTATGGCGGGGCGGGCGTCATGGCAGCGCTGACCGGCGGCACGTTCTTCCTGCGGACAGGCGGAAGCGGGCAAGCCTCAGCGGAAGAGTTCGAGATTACCAAGACTGCGGAGGAGTGGCGCGCGATCCTATCGCCGGAGCAATATGCCGTTCTTCGGGAAGAAGACACAGAACGCGCGTTCACAAGCCCTCTTAATGAAGAAAAGCGCGCTGGCATCTTCCATTGCGCGGGCTGTGACCTGCCGCTCTATTCGTCGGAAACGAAATACGATTCAGGCACTGGCTGGCCGAGTTTCTGGGAATCCCTGCCCGATGCCATCGGCACGAAGGAAGACAACACCTTCTTCATGACACGAACCGAATGTCACTGCCGGCGTTGTGGCGGTCATTTGGGCCATATCTTCGATGATGGGCCTCCGCCCACCGGCAAGCGTCACTGTCTGAACGGCGTCGCGCTTGCCTTCAAGCCGAAGGTTGCAGCCTGAGGAAAGCGTAGCGCTCAGACGTGGCCGACCGCGCGCAGGATCGCCGCACGCAGATCATTAATGCCCACCGCCTTCTCTGCCGATGTGGCAATGAGTTCGGGAAATGCGGCGGGACGTTTTGCGATCCTCGACTGCGTCTCCCCAACCAGCTTCGCCAGCGCGGGCGGCCTGATCTTGTCCGCTTTGGTCAGAACGATCTGGTACGACACGGCAGCCGCATCCAAAAGATCCATGACTTCAGCATCGATCTCCTTCACGCCGTGCCGGGCGTCGATCAACAGATAAACGCGCTTCAGCGTCACGCGACCGCGCAGATAATCGAAGACGAGCTTCGTCCAGGCCTCAACTTGTGCCTTGGGCGCTTTGGCGAAGCCATAGCCGGGCATGTCAACCAACGCCATCGGCGGAAGGTCACCCGTTTCACCACTGAAGCCATCCGGTACGAAATAGTTCAATTCCTGCGTTCGGCCCGGTGTGTTGGAGGTGCGCGCCAGCCCCTTGCGCCCCACAAGCGCATTGATGAGCGAAGACTTACCCACGTTCGAACGGCCGGCAAAGGCAACTTCCGGCGGCCCCTCCGGCGGCAGGAATTTCATGGCAGGCACGCCGCGGATAAAAACCCAAGGGCGAAGAAACAGCTTCTCGCCGGCCTCAATCCTGCCGTTGACCTCCTGGCTCTGCGTCACTCTGCAACCTCCAGCCGCTCAATGTCCCGGCCACGAATGGCATCGAGATTCCGGGTAATCTTATCGACCGGCCAATTCCACCAGGCAATGTCGAGCAACCGGCGCACCGTTGATTCGTCGAAGCGCATCTTGACCACTTTAGCGGGGTTGCCGGCCGCGACCGCATAGGGCGGCACGTCACGTGTGACAACGGCCTTGCCACCGATGATGGCGCCATCACCGATTGTCACCCCCGGCATGATAACCGCATCGAAGCCTATCCAGACATCGTTGCCGATAACCGTGTCGCCGCGCACTTCCTGACGCCACCCTTCCTCGTCGAAGCCTTCCTCCCAACCCTGACCGAAGATGTTGAAGGGATAGGTGGAAAAGCCGGAAAGCATGTGATTGGCGCCATTCATGATGAAGCGGGCGCCCTCAGCGATGGCGCAGAAGCGGCCGATAATCAGCTTGTCGCCAACAAACTCATAATGGTGGAGCACGCATTTTTCAGCGAACTGGTCGGGTCCCTCCGGATCATCGTAATAGGTGTATTCGCCGATCTCGACATTGGGCTTGTCGACAAGCGGCTTCAGAAAGCCTATGCGCGGATGAAGGCTGACGGGGTGCTTCAGTTCGGGTTTCGGTCCGTTCGTCACGCTGTCTCCTTTCCACCCGGACAGCATGCCGCCGGACATCCACGGCTGCAAGACATATGCATCAGCCGCCATGCACGATGCATGCTTTCCAAGAATGAGCATCAATGAAAAAGCCCCGCAACGGCGGAGCTTCTTCACGCAATGATCGTTGGTCGCTATTCTGCAGGATCCGGCTTTTTTCGGAGCATACCGGCCAAATTGTCCCACAGCTCGATCTTGGCGCCCTGGCGCTTCATGATGATGCCCTGCTGGATGATCGAGAGCAGGTTGTTCCACGCCCAGTAGATGACGAGCCCGGCCGGGAAAGTCGCCAGCATGAACGTAAAGACAACCGGCATCCAGTTGAAGATCATCGCCTGGGTCGGGTCCGGCGGTGTCGGGTTCATGCGCATCTGCAGGAACATGGTGGCGCCCATGATAAGCGGCCAGATGCCGATCATGAGGAAGGAGGGCACATCATAGGGCAGCAGGCCGAACAGGTTGAAGATCGAGGTCGGGTCTGGCGCGGCCAAATCCTGAATCCAGCCGAAGAATGGCGCGTGCCGCATCTCGATCGTGACGTAGAGCACTTTATAGAGAGCGAAGAAGACCGGAATCTGGATCAGGATGGGCCAACAGCCAGCGACAGGATTGATCTTCTCCTTCTTGTAGAGCTCCATCATCGCCTGCTGCTGCTTCATCTTGTCGTCCGCGTATTTCTCGCGGATTTCCAGCATGGCCGGCTGCATCTTCTTCATGTTCGCCATGGACTTGTAAGACTTGTTGGCGAGCGGGAAGAAGATGAGCTTGACGATGACGGTGGTGCCCAGAATCGCCAAACCGAAATTGCCGAGCAGGTGATAGAGCCAGTCCATCAGATAGAACATCGGCTTGGTGATGAAGTAGAACCATCCCCAATCGATGAGAAGCTCGAACTGGCGGATGCCGTGTTCCGCCTCGTACCCATCGACCACGCCGACTTCCTTCGCACCGGCGAAGACAAGCGTGTCGACGGTCGTTTCGCCGCCGGGCGCGACCGTCACGGGAGCGGTCAGGAAATCGGCCTGAAAGCGCTCGCGGCCGTCATCGAAAAAGGCATAACGAGGCTGGAAATCCTGGTTTGCGCGCGGGACCATGGCCACCGCCCAGTATTTGTCGGTGATGCCGAGCCAGCCATCCGCGGAACTGCCGGGCGTGATGCTGCCTTCATCCTCGGCGTCTGAATAGCCGATTTCCTGAAGGCCCTCCTCACCCGTCACTCCGATGAAGCCTTCATGCAGGATGTAGATGCCAGACGTCTCGGGATGGCCGAGCCGTGTCGCGCGACCGTAGCTGCGCAATTCCACGGCCTCGCCAGCCGCGTTCCGGATTGTATCGGAGAAGGTGAAGAGATAGTCCTCATCCACCGATATGGTGCGCAGGAAGGTCAACCCTTCCTCATTGGTATAGCTGAGCGTGACGGGCGTCTCAGGCGTCAAGGATGCCCCTTCCTCAACGCTCCAGACCGTATCGGGACCGGGCACAGTTCCCGTCGCGCCGGTGCCCACATATCCCAACTCGACATAATAACCGTCGGGCATGGGCGAAGGATTGAGAAGCTCGATGTTGGGAGAATCGTCATCGACCGTGACGCGATAATCCTTCAGCAGGAGATCGTCCAGACGAGCGCCGGTAAGGTTGATGGACCCGGCGAGCCGCGGCGTATCAATTTCCACCCGCTGCCCCTGGGCAATGGCTTCCTCGCGCGTGGCAGGCGCCGTGGTTTGCGCGCCAGTGCCGGGAACGACCGCATCTCCCTGCGCGCCGCCGGTGGGGGACGGTATATCCGTCGCGCCGCCACTCGTCCCGCCAGAGGACTGCTCCGCCGTTCCCCCCGACTGCTCGGCTTCAATGCGAGCCGTCTCGCGCTGCTCTTCGATCCGCGGGTTCATGTAGAAAACCTGCCAGAGGGTCAGGATCGCCACTGAAAGCGCTATCGTGATGAGGAAGTTGCGATTGTTGTCCATCAGTTTCCTTAGCCCGTGCGAACGGGTTGCTTGCCGCGGATGCGCCGGGAAAGCTCGTGCCTGAGCGTGGCGAAGGGCGCATCCAGTATGTCGCGTCGTCCCACGATCACATAGTCAGTGCCGGGCGCCATTTCATCGGCCGCATCTACGCGAATTGCCTCACGCAGGCGACGGCGAATGCGATTTCTCTCCACCGCGTTGCCGGTTCTCTTCGTTACCGTAATACCGAGACGCGGCGGCCCGTCGTCCGCGCGCTCCAGCACTTCCAGCAAAAACAGCCGCCCGCGCCGTTTGATACCACGCTGGACGGCCAAGAATTCGGCGCGTTTGGTCAAGCGCCCAGGATGGCGCTCCTGGCCAGTCAATGCCCCGGCCCCGCGCGTCCGGCCTATGCCGAAAGCCGCTTGCGGCCACGGTTGCGGCGGGCGGCAATCACGCGGCGGCCACCTTTGGTGGCCATGCGTGCGCGAAATCCGTGACGGCGCTTGCGGACGATTTTCGAGGGCTGATAAGTGCGCTTCATTTATTTAAACACCGCGGCGTGCGGCCCTTCTTCATTCTGTCTTTTCGAACAGGAGCGTTCATGACCGCCAGCACGCAACGAACCGCGCCGGGGGCCAGCCCGAACGTGCGGGGCTTATAAGAACGGGGTTCGCGAAAGTCAATGAAAGCACCGGCAAACGGCACGAATTGTCGCAAGCCCCGTCAATAGGCGTGCTCGAAGAACACAGGCTCGATCGCCCCTCCCCAGCGGGTATGGAAGGCCGTCACCATTTCCTGAGCACTCGTTGTGCCACGCGCAACGACTTCGTCCAGCGGGTTCAGGAAACCTGTCTCGTCATAGCCTTCACGGTTCTTTCGCCCGCGATTGGCAAGTCCGATGCGCGAAATCGCCAACACCTCGCGGGCAGTCTCGCGCAGATCGTGATTGCGAAAACGCGCTGCCAGTCCCTCGACCGGCACTGCATCGCGGAGCGCCTGGACCTCCTCGAAGCTCCAGTCCTTGGTAAGGTTTTCCGCGGCATCCAGCGCTGCATCATCATAAAGGAGGCCGACCCACAGGGCGGGAAGCGCACAGATGCGCCGCCACGGCCCGCCATCGGCACCCCGCATCTCCAAAAAACGCTTCAGCCGTACATCCGGAAACAGGGTGGAAAGATGATTGGCCCAGTCGCCTATAGTGGGCATGCCGTCCGGTATCGTGGTCCGCAATGCGCCATCCATGAACTGACGAAAGGTCACGTGGGTGCAATTGTGATAGCGCCCATTCCGGATGACGAAGTACATGGGCACGTCCAGCGCCCAGTCCACATAATCGGCAAAGCCGAACCTGTCTGAGAAGACGAAGGGAAGAAGGCCAGAACGCTGGTTGTCGGTGTCGCGCCAGATTTCCGCACGCCACGACTGGAAACCGTTGAGCGCACCATCGGTGAAGGGCGAATTGGCGAAAAGCGCTGTTGCCAGTGGCTGAAGCCGGGTGGAAACCTGCATTTTGCGGCGCATGTCCGCTTCAGAGGAGAAATCGAGATTCACCTGTATCGTGCAGGTGCGGTACATCATGTCGAGGCCGTGGCTGCCGACCTTAGGCATATAAGCGGTCATGATGTCGTAACGGGATTTCGGCATCCGGGGCGTCTCGGACAGCCGCCATTTCGGACTTCCGCCGAGACCAAGAAACCGTATGCCGAGCGGTTCGGCAATTTCGCGAAGCTGCGCCAGATGGGCATTGCCCTCTCGACAGGTCTGGTGGATCGTCTCAAGGGCCGCGCCGGAAAGCTCGAACTGCCCGCCCGGCTCCAGCGAGATGGCCCCCTGCCCCGTCGGTTCCACCAGACCGATGATATGACCGTCATCCTCGATTGCGTTCCAGCCGAGCATTTCCTGCATGCCCTCCAGCAATGCGCGAATGCCGCGATCGCCCTCATATGGCACCGGCGCATTGCCATCGATATAGAAGGGAAACTTCTCGTGCTCGGTGCCGATCCGCCACGCCTCTTTCGGCTTGCAGCCGTCGGCCAGAAAACCGATCAGTTCATCCGCGTTCTCGACCGGCCGGTCGTCCGTCGTGTCGCGTGCCATCGGCTTCTCCTGGCTGTCGCCGTGTCATTGAACCTATGCATCAAGCCGTCCGGTCTTCAGGCCGATGCGATGCGAGTCCGGGTCTGATTGGCCAAGTCGCAAGCAGCAATCAAGCGAAATTTTCTGAATGCCGCCTACTCATCGCGCCAATCGCCGGCGGCAGCCTGAAGAAGCGCCAGCGCGGCCACGGCAGCCGTATCCGCCCGCAGAATGCGCGGGCCGAGGGGAATCGGCACCACGAAAGGCAACGCACGAAGCTGCTCGCGCTCGGCTTCGGAAAATCCGCCCTCCGGTCCAACGAGAAGGCCGAGCCGGTTTCCGGCCAGCCCCGCAAGGGCCGCCAGCGGATTGTCTCCCGGCGCATCCTCATCGCAGAAAACAAGGATGCGTTCATCATGCCAATCCTTGAGCAGGACTTCCAGTTTCACAGGTTCGCGTATGGCTGGAATGGAGAGAATGCCGCATTGTTCTGCGGCCTCGATGACGTTTGCTTGCAGGCGCGGCAGGCCCAATTTCGGCACCTGCGTATGCTGTGTGACAACGGGCTGGAGAATGCCTGCGCCCATCTCGACCGCTTTCTGCACCAGATAATCGAGCCGGCCCTTTTTCAATGGCGCAAAACAATACAGAAGGTCCGGCATCGGCGTTTGCGGACGCGTACGCTCGTTCACCGAAAGCGTCGCCCCTTTTCTGGAAAGGGCAGCGACCTGCGCCAGCCATTCTCCGTCGCGGCCATTGAACAAAAGGACCTGCGCGCCCTCGCGCATGCGCAGCACATTCGCCAGATAGTGCGCTTGCTCCGGTGTGGTCTCCACCTGCGCCTGCACCGACAGGTCCTGTGGCAGGTAAAGCCGCTGCATCCTGTAATTCGCTCGCATGAATGCTTGATGCGTCGGCGCGAGGGTGCGGTCAAGAGCAGGCGGAAGGATGCCATGCCGGCCTATAGCCGCGGCGCAAGGCGTCAACGGTGGAAGGTGGGGTTATCAGTGCAACGCCAGCCTCAACGTCCGGGACGGGATCGGGCGAACCATACCCATAGAAGCTCCAGGCCAGAAGTGCACCTTCGCGTAGGGCATAGACTCTTCCCTCCACCTCCACCATCGTTCCATCCGGAAGTGTGTCGGGCGACTTCGGTGGAAGATTGACAACCGGCCCGCCTGAGGCCCGCCGCTCGCGATGCAGCACCGCATCCATCGCCGGCGCGGGCATCATTGGGTGCCTATCCCGTTCGGCAGCAAAGGCTCTTGCAAAAGCCTGCGCCTCTTTCCTGCGGCAATGAAAACATGGCCGATGGCCCGCCGCGAGCGCCGTCACCTCGTCGAGAAAGAAAAGCTCGGTCCAACCGGCACCACCCGACGAACCGTTGCGACCCATCACCTCACGCCGCCTGCCTTTGAAACGGCATTGACAGATGATCCATGCCTTCGTGGACCACCGACGTTTCAACAGGGTTCGCCTCTCCGGGTCGTGAATGCTTCCGCGGTTGCCCATATAGAGCCCCGGCGCAGCTACGGCCTGCACAGCACCGAAGGGATCAACCCGGTTTTGCAGCGGCACAGGCTCCTCCGAAGTATTGCACCCCACACAGTGGAGCCGAGGTATGAAACAAGGCGTCGTAAAAGAGGTGGAAAGCGGCGTTTTCCCTTGCATGACAAGCGCCAAACGGCGATCAGCACTTCGGCCCGCCAGCCGGCATGCTCCGCAGGAACAAATTGGTAACCGGACGGTTCTAGGCTATCACGATCACAGGGAACGAACCATTGAGAGCCGCAATCCTTTCACTGCTGTTGTTCTTTGCCGTCATGATCAGCGGCACGGGCATCTATTCGGCAACGGCTTCCGGCAGCTATCAGGTTACGGATGGGTACGGGATCAGCGTGTTGGCGCCTTGACAGGTTATCCGCCCGCCGTCACCTCCATCAGGCGCTTCTGTTTTCCCTCGAACATCATTCCCGTCAGCCGGCCCGTATAATAGGCGCCGGTGTCCAGATTCACGCGATTGGGCATAATTTCCGGTGCCGGAACCGGCGTATGGCCGTGCACGATCAGCTTCGGGTGCAGCTCCCGATAATCACGGAAGCATTCCCGGATCCACACAAGATCGCCGGAGGATTGCTCCTCAAGCGGAACGCCCGGCCTGATGCCCGCATGGGAAAAGAAAAAGTCGCCAAGCGTTACCGAAAGTTTCAGCGTGTGCAGCAGGTGCTTGTGCTCTTCCGGAACGGCCTTCACCAGCTCGGCATGGCCGCGCATCAATCCCTCGCGGGAGGAAAAATCGATGTCCACACCGTAGGAACGGGCGGTGGCATCGCCGCCGTAATTCGCGAAGATACCACTTGCCTGGGGCTGGTCCAGAAAAGCCAGGAATCCGATGTCATGGTTTCCAGCGATCGCCATAACGCGCGGTTCGGTAGCGATCGATCCGGACAGGAAGTTAAGAACCTGTCTTGAGGCTGGTCCCCGGTCGATGTAATCGCCGAGATAGATGATCCGCCAGTCGTCCGGCCGGTCGCGGAGTATCTCGGCCATGATCCGGCGATGCATCTCGGTCAGAAGGTCGTAACGGCCGTGGATGTCACCCACGGCATAGATGCGCATTCCCGGCGGGGTGGCTGCCTCCGAGAAGTGAATGCCGGGTTCAACCGCCATCGACCACAATGAGATGCAGCGCGCGCGGCCCATGAGCACCGACAAGCAGCGTCTGCTCGATATCGGCCGAGCGTGAAGGCCCCGTGATCAGGTTCAGCGTGCGCGGCATCTTTCCCTTGCCGAACGTTTGCCGGAGGCTGGCTAGAACAGTCTCCATGTCGCCGGCTATGTCCTTTGCGTCCACGACCACGATATGGTGCTCGGGCAGGAAATTGACAGTGGTCGGATTCCGCGGGCCAGAATAGAGCGCTACAGTGCCTGTTTCGGCGATCCCCGCCAACGCATGGCTGACACCCACCTCGTCTTCCGGATCAGCCGCGCCCGTTTTCACTTCCAGAGATTTCATTGTGTGCCAAGGCATGGCTGCAAGGCGCTCATCCGACCCCATGCGCACGGCCGAAGGCAGATTCTTCGCACGCAGATAGGCGGCCACGGCGCGTGGAACGCTGTCGGGTTTTTTCACGCGCTGCACACTTGCCGAGACTTTTTCCGCCATCATGCAGAAAAGCCTCACCTGCTTGGCGTGCGGCAACTGACCGCGTGCGGGGATTACACCTTGAGGCGCGGCCAGCAGCCGTTCGTGCACGGCGCGGGTACGAGCCGCATCGCCAGCCTTCGCGCCCAGCGCCGTGCGGACTTTGCCGATTATCCCCTCGCGGCCGCTCATGCGTGCGCTCCCTGCTTTTCTGCCTCGCGTTCGCGCCACTGCTGCATGAATGTGCGGCTCGGCGGGGCTGGCAGATCACGGTTGCGTGTCCATCCGCCGGCAAGCGGCAGATAGCGGAAACGCGGCCTGCGCGCGGTGAAGAAGGACAGCGCGGGAAGCGCCAGCGACGTGGCCAGCCGGTACAGCCGTGGATGACGCGCAAACAACGCCCAGGCGCGCAGCCCGTATCGCTGCGTGGCGGGATTGAGCCCACGCGCGAATTCCCGCTCGCGCCAATGACGCATCATCTTCGGCAGCGGGATGTGCATTGGACAGACGGCCTCGCATCGGCCGCAGAAAGTGGAAGCATTCGGCAGGTGGCCCGATTTGTCGATGCCGGCGAGAGACGGTGTGAGCACCGCCCCCATTGGGCCGGGATAAACCCAGCCATAAGCGTGACCGCCCACGGCATGATAGACAGGACAATGGTTCATGCAGGCTCCGCAGCGGATGCAGCGCAGCATATCCTGAAATTCCGTGCCCAGCATCGACGAGCGGCCATTGTCGAGCAGGATGACGTGGTATTCCTCGGGACCGTCCGGATCGTCCGGCCGGCGGGGACCTGTGGACACGGTGGTATAGACGCTCATGTCCTGGCCTGTAGCGGAGCGGGCAAGGAGCCGCAGAATCTGGCTCATATCCTCCAGTGTCGGCACCACTTTCTCGATGGAAGCGATGACAACATGCACGCGCGGCAGGATCTGTGTGAGATCGCCATTGCCTTCATTGGTGACGATGACGGAACTGCCCGTTTCGGCCACCAGGAAATTGGCGCCAGTGATCCCCACATCGGCGGAGAAGTATTCAGCGCGCAGAACGCGTCGTGCCTCGCCCAGAAGCGCTTCCGGCTCCGACAAATCACGATCGGGGCGTAGATGGTCGTGCTCGCGGCGGAAATCGGCCTCCACCTGATCCCTCGTCACATGCACGGCGGGCGCGATGATGTGGCTCGGGTGCTCGCCGCGAAGCTGGATGATGTATTCTCCGAGGTCCGTCTCGACCGGGCGCACGCCCTCCTTCTCCAGGAAATCGTTAAGCCCGATCTCCTCCGTGATCATCGACTTGCCCTTGGTCACCGTACGTGCGCCGGCGGCGCGGCAGATTTCGAGGACAACAGAGCGCGCGTCGTCGGCCGTCTCGGCCCAGTGGACAACGCCTCCCGCTTCCCTCACCTTCTCCTCGTAGCGTTCAAGATAGAGATCGAGGTGAGTCAGCGTGTGATCCTTGATGGCCCGCGCAGAATCACGCAGAGCATCGAACTCCGGAAGCGCGTCCATCGCTTTCACGCGCTTGTCGATGAAACCCGAGCGCACGTGAACGAGGGCCTTTTGGAGTTGCGGATCCGCAAGCGCGGTGCGGGCGTTTTCCTTGAAGGCAGGTGACGTAATCTGCATCAACGGTTCCCCTTCCCGATGGCCGGTGTGTCGCCCATGCCGGCCAGCACCTCGGCCACGTGACGCACCTTTACGTCCATGCCCTGGCGCTGCAGCTTGCCAGCCATGTTCATGAGGCAGCCGAGATCGCCCGCCAAAAGCGTCTCGGCCCCCGATGCCTTTATGTTCGAGGTCTTTTCTTCGACAATCCTGTTCGAGATGTCAGGATATTTGACGCAGAAAGTGCCGCCAAAACCGCAGCAGACATCCGCATCCCGCATTTCCCTCATTTCAAGACCGGAGACGGAGGACAGCAGGCGGCGCGGCTGCCCCGCTATGCCGAGTTCGCGCAGGCCTGCACAGGAGTCATGGTAGGTAACCGTGCCCTCGTGAACAGCATCGACCTTCTCCATACCCAGAACGTCGACCAAAAAGCTCATCAGCTCGTGCACTCTTGCGGCAAACGCGGCGGCACGCGTTTCCCAATGCGCGTCCCCCTTGAACAGGGCTGGATAATGCTTCTTCAACATTCCGGCGCAGGACCCCGAAGGCGCGACGACATAGTCGAATTCCTCGAAAGCCTCGATGGTGTTCCGCGCAATCGCGACGGTGTCATCGCGATCACCGGAATTGTAGGCGGGCTGGCCGCAGCAGGTCTGCGCCATCGGCACCTCGACATTGCAACCGGCGTCCTCAAGAAGCTTCACCGACGCAAAGCCGACGCTGGGCCGGAAAAGATCGACCAGACAGGTTACGAACAATCCTACGCGGGGAGGCTTTCTGATCTCGTCAGACATGTAACATCCTGTTCTAGCGGTCGGTGATGGCGGAACGGGATCGTGCCGCCCTTGCCGGCATCGAAGCCGAGCGCTGTTGCAAACGCAAAGCGGCTACGCGTTCCCATTCGCTGGCGCGTTCGGCCGCCACGCTGGCTCTTTCTACATAAGAGATATGTTCGACGGCCGCGCTCCGGGCCGCTTCGGGATCGCCCTCACGAACGGCATGAAAGATCGCCTGGTGTTGAGCGAGCAGGTCTTCTCGCGCTCCCGGCAGATCGTAAACCCTGGCACGGTTGAAGAAAACGCCTTCGGCCAGCAGGCGGTAGCAAGAGCGGAGCGTGTGCAGCAGAATGAGATTGTGCGCGCATTCGCCGACAGCATTGTGGAACTCGACATCGATCTCCACCTCTGCTTCGAAATCCGCGGTTGCGTGAGCATGCTCCATGCGCGCGACAATATCCGAAAGCAGCGCTTTGTCAGCATCGGTTGCGCGTCGCGCCGCCATTTCGGCTGCCACTGCCTCCACCTCACGGCGATATTCCAGATAGTCGGCGGTTGCCTTGGGATGGCTGGCGATCAGTTCACGCATCGGCTCGGCAAAGACTTCGCCAACAATATTGGCTACATGCGTTCCGCCGCCGCGGCGGGTCGTAAGCAGGCCCCTTGTCTCAAGCGTTTTCAGGGCCTCCCGCAGGATCGGGCGAGAGACATCCATCCGCACAGCAAGATCACGTTCGGCCGGCAGACGGTCCCCATCACGCAGAACGCCTTCCAGGATCAACTGTTCGATCTGGTGCACCACGGCATCGGCGGTGCGGGACTGCTCTATTCTGGAATAGATGGTGCTGTCCAAACGATACTCCGCTTGCCTTCTGCGGGACAGAACAGTCGAGCGCCAAATGTGGTGTTCCCCACCGCCCACACTAGCGAGATTGACGCAGAGTGGTCAAATGTTTTAACCAATTTCGAGGCGAACTCAGGAGCCGTGCCTTCTCATGTCCGGACCGCTCATGCCAAAGGCAGATCAAGCCACGCTGAAGAGGCGGGAGGAGATCGTGGCCGACATGCGCATCATCGTGCCCGGTGAAGGCGTGGCGGCGAGCGAGAATGAGATGCGCGCCTTCGAGAGCGACGGACTGACCGCCTATCGGCAGATGCCGTTGGTGGTGGTGTTGCCGGAAACCGTCGCCCAGGTTTCGCGCATTCTGAAATACTGTCACGAACGCAAGATCCGTGTGGTGCCGCGCGGCTCCGGCACGTCTCTTTCCGGCGGGGCCATGCCACTGCAAGACGCTGTGCTCCTCGTTATGAGCCGTTTCAATCGTATCCTCGAGATAGATTACGGGAACCGGGCGGTGGTGGCCCAGCCCGGCGTCACCAATCTCGGCATCACCCACGCCGTTGAGCATGAGGGCTTCTACTATGCGCCCGATCCCTCTTCCCAGATCGCCTGTTCCATCGGCGGCAATGTGGCAGAGAATTCCGGCGGTGTTCATTGTCTGAAATACGGGCTGACGGCAAACAACATTCTGGGCATCGAAATGGTGCTGATGGATGGCGAGGTTGTCCGTCTCGGCGGGAAACATCTGGATGCGGAAGGCTACGATCTGCTCGGGTTGATGACAGGATCGGAAGGGCTGCTGGGCGTCGTTACCGAAGTGACCGTGCGCATCCTGAAGAAGCCGGAAACGGCCCGGGCGTTGCTCATCGGCTTTCCATCGAGCGAAGCGGCTGGGCGCTGCGTGGCCGATATCATCGGCGCGGGCATCATTCCCGGCGGTATGGAGATGATGGACAGGCCCGCAATCCACGCGGCCGAGGATTTCGTTCAGGCCGGCTATCCGCTTGACGTCGAGGCGTTGCTGATCGTGGAACTGGATGGACCGGCGGCGGAAGTGGACCACCTCATCGCGCGCGTAGAAACGATTGCCGACGCCAATGGGGCAACAAGCAGCCGTATTTCCAATTCGGACGAAGAGCGCATGTCCTTTTGGGCCGGGCGCAAGGCAGCCTTTCCCGCGGTGGGCCGCATCTCGCCCGATTACTACTGCATGGACGGCACTATCCCGCGCAAGGAGTTGCCGCGCGTCCTTTCCGGTATGCGCGACCTCTCGGAGAAATACGGCCTGCGCTGCGCCAATGTCTTTCATGCCGGCGACGGCAATCTGCATCCGCTCATTCTTTATGATGCCAACAAGCCGGGCGAACTGGAGAAAGCAGAAGCGTTCGGTGCCGACATTCTGCGGCTTTGCGTGGAAGTGGGCGGCGTGCTGACGGGCGAACACGGTGTGGGTGTTGAAAAACGCGACCTGATGCCGGAGATGTTCAATGAGGAGGATCTCAACCAGCAGATCCGCGTCAAATGCGCCTTTGATCCCAACCACCTGCTCAATCCGGGCAAGATGTTTCCGCAGCTCCACCGCTGTGCCGAGCTTGGCCGCATGCATATCCATCGCGGGCAGATGCCGTTTCCCGAATTGGAGAGGTTTTGACGCTTCCCTTGACCGCCTTCACCCCCCGATCTTCCGACGAAGTTCTCGACGTCATTCGCTGGGCGGCGGCGGAGGAGGCACCGCTGGAAGTCGTCGGCCACGGCTCGAAGCAGGGCATCGGCAGGCCGGTGCAGACAGAACATCTGCTCAATCTTTCCAGCCTTAGCGGCGTTACCCTTTACGAACCCGAAGAGCTGGTGCTTTCCGCAAAAGCCGGTACGCCGCTTGCCGAAATCGAGAAACTCCTTGCCGAGCATCACCAGCAGCTCGCCTTCGAGCCCATGGATTACGGCCCGCTTTTGGCTGGTGAAAGCGGGCAGGGCACGATCGGCGGAACGCTGGCAGCCAATCTTTCGGGCCCGCGCCGTCTGAAGGCCGGTGCCGCGCGCGACCACATCCTCGGCATTCATGCCGTGTCCGGGCGGGGCGAGGCCTTCAAATCCGGTGGGCGCGTCGTCAAGAACGTCACAGGATACGATCTGTCGAAGGGCCTTGCCGGTTCCTGGGGAACGCTCGCCGTGGTCACGGACCTTACGTTCAAGGTGCTTCCGGCGGCAGAAACCGAAAAGACGCTTGTGATAGCCGGTCTAGACGATGGCGAAGCCGCCGCAGCGATGAGCGAAGCAATGGGCTCCAGCAGCGAGGTTTCGGGTGCCGCGCATCTGCCCGAAGGCGTGATCGGCCGCTTCCTGGACGGTGCGCTGACAGGCACGGCAAGAACGGTGCTGCGCATCGAGGGAGTCGGCCCGTCGGTCGATTACCGGATCGATCTTCTGGTCCGGCTGATGAAGCCTTACGGCACGGCGGAGGTAATCGATGAAACGGCCTCGCGTGCCTTGTGGGAGGAGATCCGCGATTGCAAGCCTTTTGCGGACGGCACGCCCGCACCCATCTGGCGGGTTTCGATAGCGCCTATGCAAGGACACCGCATGGTGGATGCGTTCCGGCGGGCGGCTGGCGCGAATGCCTATTACGACTGGCAGGGCGGGCTCGTATGGCTACGCATGGAAGCCTACCCCGAAGCGGAGGTTCTGCGCAAGCTGATCGCACATTTTGGCGGCGGGCATGCCACACTCGTGCGCGCGCCCCTGCCGGTTAGGACCGCAACACCAGTCTTCCAGCCACAACCGGAAGCACTCGCGGCACTCTCGATGCGGCTGAAGGAGCAGTTCGACCCGAAGAAGATTCTCAATCCGGGGCGAATGGCTGCGCATTGAAGCCGTGATACACTGATGCGCAAACAAATCTGGAGGAAGCATCATGAGCGAAACTGATAAGGAGCCAATGCCGCCCCGCAAGCGGGATGGATGGCTGGAGCCCGGCCCCACCAACATTCAGGTCATCTATCTCCTTTATCTCGTCAGTTTCGTCATCGGCATAACCGCTCTGGTGGGCATCGTGCTTGCCCATCTGAACCGCGGGAAATCGGAAGCATGGGTGGAGAGCCATTACACCTGGGCAATCCGCACCTTCTGGATCGGCCTCCTCTACGCCTTCGTTTCCGCGATCCTGATGGTGGTAGGAATCGGTTTCCTGCTCATGCTGGCGGTGGCCATCTGGGCGGTGGTGCGCATTGTCATCGGGCTGCAGGCGGTGAGCCGTGGCGATCCGATCAAGAACCCGGATAGCTGGATTTTGTAAGGGACACTGGCCAAAAAAGCATGCAGACCAACTTCACGCCTGAGCAACTTTCCGATCCGAAGATCGCGGAATCGGAAACGATCCTGCGCAAATGCGTGCATTGCGGCTTTTGCACGGCCACCTGCCCCACCTATGTCGAGCTTGGCAACGAACTCGACAGTCCGCGCGGGCGCATCTATCTCATCAAGGACATGCTGGAAAAGGGCCGGCCGGCCGATCGCGACACCGTCACCCATATCGACCGGTGTCTTTCCTGCCTTGCCTGCGTGACCACATGCCCATCAGGCGTAGACTATATGCACCTGGTCGATCATGCGCGCGCTCACATCGAGAAAACCTATCGCCGGCCACTGCCGGACCGCATGACACGGGCGCTTCTTGCTCGCGTCCTGCCCTATCCCACGCGCTTCCGCCTGGCGCTCAGGCTGGCAAAG
Source organism: Phyllobacteriaceae bacterium (assembly GCA_029279965.1). Taxonomy (GTDB): domain Bacteria; phylum Pseudomonadota; class Alphaproteobacteria; order Rhizobiales; family Rhizobiaceae; genus Chelativorans. The sequence goes on along the minus strand of JAJUHJ010000013.1, from coordinate 11,760 downwards.
CTCGGGCGGCCGTTTGCTCCACTCTTTCGCGCTCTACCGGGTCTGAAACCGCTTGCCGCCATGCTGGAACTCGCGCCGCGGACACTGCCTCCGGCGACACCTCCACAACGGATCGGGCCTACCGGAGAGCTGAGCGGGCGTGTGGCCATTCTCGGCGGATGCGCACAATCGGTGCTCGACCCCGGCATCAATGCGGCGACAAGCCGGCTGCTTTCGCGTCTCGGGATCGAGGTGGTGGCGCCGGAGGACGAAGCCTGCTGCGGGGCGCTGGTGCATCACATGGGCCGCGAGGAGGAAGCGCTCGATTTCGCACGCAGGAATATCGATGCGTGGACGAACGAGATCAACCATGGCGGACTCGACGCGATTATCATCACGGCGTCCGGCTGCGGCACGACAATCAAGGATTATGGTCACATGCTCCGTCTCGATCCGGCCTACGCGGATAAGGCGGCGCGTGTCTCGGCCCTTGCAAAGGACATCACCGAGTATCTGGACACGCTTGACCTGCCGGAACCGCTCAACGAAACAGGGCTGACGGTAGCCTACCATTCCGCCTGCTCCATGCAGCACGGCCAGAAGATTACGCGGCAGCCGAAGGCACTGCTGACGCGTGCAGGCTTTGTCGTGAAGGACCCCCGCGAGGGGCATCTATGCTGCGGTTCGGCCGGCACTTACAACATCTTGCAGCCTGAAATTGCAAAGCGGCTGCGTGATCGCAAGGTGAAAAACATTTCGGAAACGGGGGCAGTGGCGGTAGCCAGCGGCAATATAGGCTGCATGACCCAGATTGCCTCGGGCTCATCGCTGCCCGTTGTGCATACGGTCGAGCTTCTCGACTGGGCGTATGGAGGCCCAAAGCCGGCGAACATCCCCGAACCACCGGGAAAAACACTGTCGACGCTCGCCGCTGCGGAAATAACGGAGCGGAAATGAAAAAGGCAGCGCCTCCTTCAGAGACGCTGCCTTCCCCGCAGGCGGTACCGGCAAACCCCTCCGCCGGCCCGTCCCCCGCTTGATCTTTCTGCGTCATGCGTCCTTGCTAACGCAAACGCGCTGCCCGGTCGACACCAGATCATCGTGCTTTCCGAAACGCGATTCCGATTTCGGGCTGATGTATTAGAATCAGATTACCACGACTTTGGCCCCGACGGGAACACGTTCATACAATTCAATCACATCTTCATTGCGCATTCGGATGCAGCCGGATGAGACCGGCTGACCGATCGTCCATGGCGCGTTGGTGCCATGGATGCGATAAAGCGTGGAACCGAGATATAGCGCGCGTGCGCCGAGCGGGTTGCGTGGACCACCCTTGACGAAGGCAGGAAGCACCCTGCCCTTTTTCTTCTCCCGCGCGATCATCTCGGCAGGTGGACGCCAATCCGGCCATTCACGCTTCTGCGTCACCCGTTCTGTGCCCGACCACTCAAAACCTTCCTTGCCGACGCCGATGCCGTAGCGGCGCGCCGTGCCATCCGCCAGCACCAGATAGAGAAAGCGCTCCTTCGTGTTCACCACAACGGTGCCGGGCGCATGCGGCCCGTCGTAGGAAACCGTTCGGGGCAGAAACGTCGGATCGATGCCAGGCTGCGAGGCGGACGGTGTCCTCGTTATTCCGGCTTGCTGCGCCGGGCGCGCGGCATCGGACCTGGGTAGAAGGGGGCGTTGCTGAACCCGGCGGTGGATGACCGCCTGCCGTCCCTGTCTCTGCCCGGCCTCGACTGGTCGGCGCCGGTTTGGCTCGGCCTCAAGAGGCGCGCGCTGCAACTGCATCACCCACGGTGCCGACAGATCGGGGCTGACCACCAATGGTGGCGGCTCAGCATAGCGATCCTGCGCCTGGGACGCCCCGGTGACGTGCAGCGCCGCGAAGGCGCCGACAACGAACAGAAACAGCTTTATCAATTTCATGGCTCTGCAAAATCCGTGTCAGGATGATGCACCGGCAGGGGCGGACGAATGGTGAATCGGCTTCCACAAAATGCGATACTGCGGGGAAAACATGCGGCGTGGTTACTGTCCGGTTAAGAAATCTGGTAAACAGCGCGCCAAAGCGCGCGGCGGCAAAGTATGTGGGACCCATGAGCGAACAGGAATCCGGCCTGATCGAAGGCACCGATGGCAAGACACGTTGCTACTGGCATGCAAACCGGCCCGACTATCAGGCTTACCACGACAATGAGTGGGGACGACCGGTCGCCGATGATCGTCGCTTGTTCGAGAAAATCTGTCTTGAAGGGTTTCAGTCGGGCCTTTCATGGCTGACCATTCTGCGCAAGCGCGAGAATTTTCGGGAAGCGTTCGAGGGGTTCGATTTCGAACGGATCGCGCGCTTCACCGAAAAGGATGTAGAGCGTCTTCTGGCAAATGCCGGCATCATCCGGCATGGTGGCAAGATCCGCTCCACCATCAACAACGCCAGGCGGGCGCTGGAACTGTGCGAGCAGGAGGGATCGCTGGCGCGCTATTTCTGGCGCCACGAGCCGCCGCCGGAGGACAGGCCGGAGCGGCTCGATTTTGCGACCCTCACGGCCAATCCGAAAACCGATGTTTCCACGCGAATCTCCAAGGACCTGAAAAAGCGTGGCTGGACCTTCGTGGGCCCTACGACGGTCTATTCCTTCATGCAGGCTATGGGGCTCGTCAACGACCACATCGAAGGCTGTGTCACACGCGATGAAGTGGAGCGGGAGCGGCAGTCGTTTCGAAGGCCGGCGTGAAGTGCCGGTCAGGCATCATGCAGAGCAAGCGTCATCAATTTCCGCTCGCGGTGGATAATGTAGAGACCTGCCGCGATCGTGATCGCGATACCGAGCGCCGCCAGTCCGTTTGGAAGGTCGTGGAAGACGATCCAGCCGACGAGCGTTGCAAAGGGAATTTCGAGATACTGGATCGGCGCCACCGTGGATGCCGGCACGAAACGCAATGACCATGTCATCAAAAGATGCGCTCCCGTGCCCAACACCGATATGATGGTGAGTAAAAGAGCTTCATGCGCGTTCGGCACGACCAGGCCGAGATCAGGTATGTCGCTGCCCATCCCCAGAATGAACAGCGCGATCAGCCCTGCAGCTCCGGCAAAACCGCTCAACCCCTGAAGAATCAACGGGTCGACATCCTGCGCCATCTGCCGCGTGAGGAGAATATAGAAGGCATAGGCAAACGCCACAACCAGCGGCAGAAGGGCCGGTGCTCCCACCGCAAGGAAACTCGGCTGGATGACGAGCAGCGTGCCGCAGAAGCCCACCGCGCACGCGGCGAGACGGCGAGGACCCACCTCCTCTTTGAGCATGGTCCGCCCAAGGACCAGCATGAGGAAGGGCATGACAAAGGCGATCGCCACTGCATCAGCCAGGGGCAGATAGCGTAGCGAGGCGTACATGGCACCGATCCCGATAATCTGTAAGGCGGCACGCACGGCTGTCATGGTCAGGAGGCGCTGTGTTACAAGAGACCCATCTCGCTTCCATCCGCGCACCGGAAAGAGCACAAGCGCCTGCACGATGAAACGCAGGAGCAGCACCTGAAGCAAAGGAATCGTCTCGCCGAGAATCTTTGCGGAAGCATCGCTGATCGGGATCAGCGCGCAGAAACCGATCATCAACAAGATACCGAGCAGGGGTCGATCCCTGGAGGCGACGCCCATCTGTGCCATCGGCCGCTTCTCTCACTTGACTCTTAATTGCACGCTGACTATTTGCGCTCTGTTAGCACTCTCTAGAGGTGAGTGCTAACCAAACTCCGCCCGCCCGGGTGGAGGTGAAGCCCATTTCAATATCCGAATCAAGGGTTCAGAACATGGCCAAGACTAATTTTCGCCCGCTTCATGACCGTGTGGTCGTTCGCCGGGTCGAATCCGAAGAGAAGACGGCCGGCGGGATCATCATTCCCGACACCGCCAAGGAGAAGCCGCAGGAAGGCGAGATCATCGCAGTCGGCAACGGTGCGCGCGACGAAAGCGGCAAGGTCGTGCCGCTGGACGTCAAGGAAGGCGACCGCGTCCTCTTCGGCAAGTGGTCCGGTACGGAAGTCAAGCTCGATGGCGAGGATCTCCTGATCATGAAGGAGTCCGACATTATGGGCATCATCGGCTGAGCCACCCGCTATCCGTTCAATGAACAACCGGGCTTTTCAACAGGCCCAGGAGACAAGAGAACATGGCTGCTAAAGAAGTAAAATTTTCCCGTGACGCGCGCGAGCGCATGCTCAAGGGTGTCAACACCCTCGCCGATGCGGTGAAAGTGACTCTCGGCCCCAAGGGCCGCAACGTCGTGCTCGACAAGTCCTTCGGCGCGCCGCGCATCACCAAGGACGGCGTGACTGTCGCCAAGGAAATCGAGCTTGAGGACAAGTTCGAGAACATGGGCGCACAGATGGTGCGCGAGGTCGCGTCCAAGACCAACGACATCGCCGGTGACGGCACCACCACGGCCACCGTGCTTGCCCAGGCCATCCTGCAGGAAGGCAACAAGGCCGTTGCCGCCGGCATGAACCCGATGGACCTGAAGCGCGGCGTCGACCTTGCCGTTGCCGAGGTCGTTGAATATCTCGCCAAGGCGTCGACCAAGATCAACACTTCCGACGAAGTCGCCCAGGTCGGTACCATCTCCGCCAATGGCGAGAAGGAAATCGGCCAGATGATCGCCGAGGCGATGCAGAAGGTCGGCAATGACGGTGTTATTACCGTCGAGGAAGCCAAGACCGCCGAAACCGAACTCGAAGTTGTCGAGGGTATGGAGTTCGACCGCGGCTATCTCTCCCCGTATTTCGTCACCAATGCAGAGAAGATGGTTGCCGAGCTCGAGGATGCGTACATTCTCCTGCACGAGAAGAAGCTGTCCAACCTGCAGGCGATGCTTCCGGTCCTGGAGAGCGTTGTCCAGTCCTCGAAGCCGCTCCTCATCATTGCCGAGGACGTGGAAGGCGAGGCGCTTGCCACGCTGGTGGTCAACAAGCTGCGTGGCGGCCTGAAGATTGCCGCTGTCAAGGCTCCCGGCTTCGGCGACCGCCGCAAGGCCATGCTCGAGGACATCGCTATCCTCACTGGCGGCCAGGTGATCTCCGAGGATCTCGGCATCAAGCTCGAGAATGTCACGCTTGACATGCTGGGCCGCGCCAAGAAGGTCTCCATCACCAAGGAGAACACGACCATCATCGACGGTGCCGGTCAGAAGGCCGAGATCGAGGGCCGCGTTGGCCAGATCAAGGCGCAGATCGAGGAGACCACCTCCGATTATGACCGCGAAAAGCTGCAGGAGCGGCTGGCCAAGCTTGCTGGCGGCGTCGCCGTCATCCGCGTTGGCGGTGCGACCGAAGTCGAGGTGAAGGAGAAGAAGGACCGCGTCGACGACGCGCTCAACGCCACCCGTGCGGCGGTTGAGGAAGGCATCGTCCCCGGTGGCGGAACAGCCCTTCTGCGCGCCTCAAACGCCATTAAGGTCAAGGGCGCCAACGCCGATCAGGAGGCAGGCATCAACATCGTTCGCCGCGCTGTCCAGGCGCCGGCACGCCAGATCGCCGCAAATGCAGGCGCCGAGGCATCGATTGTCGCCGGCAAGATCCTCGAGAACAGCGGCACGACCTTCGGCTACGACGCCCAGACCGGTGAATATGGCGACATGATCCAGATGGGCATCGTCGACCCGATGAAGGTCGTGCGTACGGCCCTTCAGGACGCCGCTTCCGTTGCTGGCCTGCTGGTCACCACCGAAGCCATGGTTGCCGAGGTTCCGAAGAAGGAAGCTGCGCCCGCCATGCCTGGTGGTGACATGGGCGGTATGGGCGGCATGGGCGGAATGGGCTTCTAAGCCTGTCCATCCTGTCATTGATACCTGGAAGGGCGCCCTCGCGGCGCCCTTCTTTATTTGGGCGCAGCCTTGCATTCCATGGATATCTGGAACGCCCGCGGGAACAGGATGAGCCTGGGAAGAAGAATCCTGTTCTTCAATCGTGCAGATTGAGGCAAAATCCGGCGTTACGGTGCATGCGGCGAACAGCCTCTGCGCCTGTTCAGCCGGATGCATTCAAATGCACGAGTTTCTGCTGTTTGCTGCGGTAGGGTTTCTTGCCCAGATCGTGGATGGCGCGCTCGGTATGGCCTATGGGGTGGTTTGTTCCACCGTCCTCCTGAGCCTCGGCGTCACACCCGCCCATGTCTCGGCCGCTGTCCATGTGGCGGAGCTGTTCACGACCGCAGCGTCCGGCACATCACACCTTTATCATCGGAACATCGACTGGCACCTGTTCCTGCGCCTTGCCCCGTTCGGCATTGTCGGTGGGTGCGTGGGGGCCTTCGTGCTCACCTCCTTTGAAGGAGAGATGGTAAAGCCATTCATCACCACCTATCTGGCGCTGATCGGATGCTGGCTGGTGGTGCGCTCCTTCAGGAAAATTCCGAGCAAGCCGGTACCGGCGAGCTTTGTGGCTCCACTTGGAACTGTGGGCGGGTTTCTGGACGCTGCCGGAGGCGGCGGCTGGGGCCCTGTCGTTACCACCGGCCTGCTTGGCGCCGGCGCCGCGCCGCGCTATGTGGTCGGTACGGTGAACGCCAGCGAATTCCTCATCACCCTCACGATCTCCAGCACCTTCCTCGCTGCTCTGCTGACTGGATACTGGCAAACAGCGAACGCCTATAGCAGTCAGGCATTGGCCATCGCCGGGCTCGTCGTAGGCGGCATCGGTGCAGCCCCATTCGCCGGGTTGATTACCAAGCGGATCAGTGAAGGGCTTCTGCTGCGGGCAATTGGCTGTCTCATCGTCCTCCTGGCGACCTGGCAGACCATCGAAATGCTGGGCTTCATCTAGAACGGCAGGGTTTGCAAATGGCGGCTCGATGGCGCATATGGCGGCATCAAACAATGAAGTGGGAGCGCACCATGAATACCCGCGTCGAGACCGACACATTTGGCCCTATCGATGTTCCTGCCGACCGCTACTGGGGTGCGCAGACGCAGCGTTCTCTCGGCAATTTCCGCATTGGAATCGAGAAGATGCCGCTGCCGCTCGTACATGCCTACGGCGTGGTCAAACGGGCAGCAGCCGAGGTCAATATGCGCTCAGGCAAACTGGACGCGAAGATCGGCGAGGCGATTGTCGCCGCCGCAGACGAAGTGTTTTCAGGCAAGCTGGACGAACACTTCCCCCTTGTCGTCTGGCAGACGGGATCCGGTACCCAGTCGAACATGAACACCAACGAGGTGATCGCCAACCGCGCCATCGAGATGCTGGGCGGCGAAATGGGCTCGAAAGAGCCGGTTCACCCGAACGACCATGTGAACATGGGCCAGTCGTCCAACGACAGCTTCCCCACGGCCATGCACATCGCCGCCGCGCGGGAGGTCACCGGTGAGCTTCTGCCTGCGCTCGACCATCTGACTGCCGCATTGGAGGAAAAGGAGCGCGCCTTCGGTGACATCGTCAAGATCGGACGCACGCACACCCAGGATGCCACGCCGCTGACTCTCGGCCAGGAATTCTCCGGCTATGTCGCAGCGCTCAAGCTCGGCCGCAGGCGCATCGAAACGGCACTGGAGGACGTCTATGCCCTGGCCCAGGGCGGCACGGCCGTTGGCACGGGTCTTAACGCTCCCAAGGGCTTCGACAAGGCCTTTGCCGAGCAGGTTGCTTCCATCACCCGCCTGCCCTTCCGCACGGCGGAAAACAAGTTCGAGGCTTTGGCGAGCCATGGTGCGCTCAACGGGCTGCACGGTGCGCTGAACGCGCTCGCGGCCGATCTCTTCAAGATCGCAAACGATATTCGGTTCCTCGGATCCGGTCCCCGATCGGGCTTGGGCGAGTTGAAGCTGCCTGAAAACGAGCCCGGCTCGTCCATCATGCCCGGCAAGGTGAACCCCACCCAGGCTGAGGCGTTGACGATGGTCGCAACCCAGATCATGGGCAATCAGACCACCGTGTCGATCGCCGCGAGCCAGGGCCATTTCGAACTCAACGTATTCAAGCCGGTGATTGCCAACGCGGTTCTTCAGTCCATCCGGCTTCTTTACGATGCCATGCGGTCCTTCGCTGACAATTGCATCAAGGGCATTGAGGCAGACGAGGTGCGCATCGCCGACCTGATGCAGCGTTCGCTGATGCTGGTGACGGCGCTTGCCCCTGCAATCGGCTATGATAACGCGGCGATGATCGCCAAGAACGCGCACAAAAACGGCACCACCCTGCGCGAGGAAGCGCTGAAGACCAGCCTTGTCAGCGAGGAGGATTATGATCGGCTGGTGCGTCCGGAGAAGATGATTTCACCCGCTTAACGAGGTTGTAGACACAGCGTTCACAGCCGGCCGGGGGTCTTTTGCCCGCGAGCGATGTATAAGTCGTCGATTCTTCAACCAGATCAGGCGTTACATATGTCAGATACCGCGCTCATTCTCCTCGGCCGCATCCTGCTCGCTGCCATCTTCATTTTCTCCGGTTTCGGCAAGCTCGCCGACATCGGCGGGACGGCTGGTTATTTCGGCAGCATCGGCCTTCCCGTTCCGCTCTTGACGGCGTGGATTGTCGCGCTGTTGGAATTTTTCGGCGGGCTGGCCGTCCTCATCGGCTTTCAAACGCGGATCGCCGCGCTCCTGCTCGCAGCCTTTACACTTGCATCGGCTTTTGTCGCCCATCTGGATTTCGCCGATCAGATGCAGATGATCATGTTCATGAAAAACCTGGCGATAACCGGTGGCTTCCTCGTGCTGGCGGCCCACGGCGCCGGCGCACTGTCCGTGGATGCGCGCCGGAATTGAAGCTTGGCATTGTTCTTCTACGATTGATGGCCCGCTCCAGTGCGGGCCATTTTGCATTTCCGGCGGCCGAGTCTACCGCCCGCAATCCATTCAACTATGAGTGATACGAATGCACGGTGTTCTCAAAACGCGGTGATGTCTGGCAGGTCCGGACTGCCAACGGCAAAAGTCATGTAAATTGGGCGCGAAGGGACCTATTTGACTCTATGCTCTCGACGGCAAGAATGAGGTCGTGGATACGGCCATGACAGGCAGGAGAAACGCCAGCGGGGCGCACCGCACGCTGTGGCGCTTCGTGCCGATCATCATACTCGCCCTTGCGCTTGCCGCTGCCTATGGCTTTGGACTGCACAAGCAACTGACCCTTTCGGCACTGGCCGAAAGCCGCTCTGCACTCAAGGCAATGGTAGACGCACACCCGCTTTTCGCAGCAGCCGCATTCGTTCTCCTCTATGCGATCGCCATTGCCGGATGTTTCCCCGCCGCTTCGCTCCTGACTGTTTTCAGCGGTTTTCTCTTTGGTTGGGTGATGGGCGGCCTTTTGGTGGTCCTCGCCGCTACCGCCGGAGCAACGGTCCTGTTCCTTGTCGCACGCACGGCCTTCGGCGACGTTCTGCGACGACGTATCGGCGGGCATGCCGCGCGGTTGGCGAAGGGCTTCGAGGACGATGCTTTCGCCTATCTGCTCGTGCTGCGGCTGGCTCCGATTTTCCCTTTCTGGATGGTGAACATAGCGCCGGCCTTCTTCGATGTACGGCTGAAAACCTACATTGCCGCCACGGCCCTCGGCATCATACCCGGCACGTTTGCCTATGCCTATCTGGGGCGCGGACTTGAAAGCGTTCTCGTCGCAGCGGCTCAGTCCGGCAGCGCGTTGCGGGTGCGCGATCTGGTGACGCCGGAGCTGACATTGGCATTCGCCGCACTGGCGGCTGTCGCCCTGATCGCCCTTGTCGTAAAGCGGACACGTACCCTTTGACCTGGCGATGAGCGAGCGATGACGACAGAACTGAAACCTGACATCTGCGTTATCGGTGGCGGCTCGGGTGGGCTGACGGTGGCTGCCGCGGCGGCAGCTTTCGGCGTGCCGGTGGTTCTTGTCGAACGCGGCAAAATGGGCGGCGATTGCCTGAACTACGGCTGCGTTCCGTCCAAGTCGCTGCTGGCGGCCGCCAAGCATGCGCACCTGCTATCGCAGGCCGGTCGGTTCGGCGTAGCCGCGGAGGCGAAGATTGATTTCGCCGAGGCTATGGCGCATGTGGAGCGGGTCATTGCCTCGATAGCACCGAACGACTCCATCGAGCGATTCACGGCCCTCGGGGTGAAGGTCATCCAGGCGGAAGCCTCGTTCAAGGACACACGAACGGTCGTGGCGGGCGAATATACGATTCGTGCGCGCCGTTTCGTGATCGCCACTGGCTCCCGACCCGCGGCACCGCCGATTCCCGGTCTCGACCAGGTACCGTTTCTCACCAATGGGACGATCTTCGAGCGCACACAGAGACCATCGCATTTGATCGTCATTGGCGGCGGTCCCGTTGGTCTGGAGTTAGCGCAGGCGCACCGTCGTCTTGGTTCCCGCGTAAGCGTGGTTGAGGCGGCAGACGCCCTTGGCAACGACGACCCGGAGCTTGCGGCCACGGTTTTGAAAAGCCTGCGAGCGGAAGGCATTGAACTGCTCGAACACACAGAGGTGAAGCGCGCGGACAAACTTGGCAGCAATGGCATTCGTATCCATGTGATGGGCCCGGATGGCACGCGCACGCTAGACGGTTCGCATCTGCTTGTCGCCACTGGAAGAAGGCCCAATCTGGAGGCGCTTTCGCTGGAAAGGGCGGGAATCGCCTTTGACGCGAAGGGCATCTGTGTGTCGTCCACGCTGCGCACCACCAACCGGCGCGCATACGCAATCGGCGACGTCGCCGGCGGGTTGCAGTTCACGCATGCAGCCAATTACCATGCCGGCCTTGTCATCCGTGCCTTGCTCTTCCGTTTGCCCGCGCGGGAAAACCGCTCGATCATCCCGCGTGTCACCTACACGGCCCCCGAACTGGCTCAAATCGGGCTGACGGAAAGGCAAGCCCGGCAAAAGCACCGCGGCGTCAGGGTGCTTCGCCATTCTTTTTCCGACTCCGACCGGGCACGGGCGGAAGACGAGACCGAAGGTTTCATGAAACTCGTTCTCGGTCGAGGCGGACGCGTTCTTGGCGTGTCGATTGTCGGCCACGGCGCTGGAGAAATGATGCATTTCTGGTCGCTCGCGCTTTCGCGCCGCATGCGCGCGCGTGATCTGGCCAGCTATGTTGCTCCCTACCCCACATTTGGCGAGATCGGCAGGAAAGCCGCCCTTTCCTCCTTTGCCGAAGCCGCCCGGAAACCGGCCCTGCGTGGACTGATACGTTTTCTGCGTTTATTCGGGTAAACATCCGGCACGAAAACGGGAACCCGCATGTCTGACGGTCAGCGGCAGGAGGATGACACCGAGGTCGGCGCGAGACGCGCCGTTCCCCTGGCGCGGGGGCTTTCCACGAAGCTCCTGCTTCTGACCATCCTCTTCGTCATGGCTGCCGAGGTGCTCATCTTCATTCCCTCGGTCGCCAATTTCGGGCTGCAATGGATGGAACAGAGGCTGCGCACCGCTGCGGTTGTCGCCATCGTTGTGATGGAGGGAGATCCCGACAGCCTGAGCCGCGAAGCGAGCAACGAAGTGCTGATGACGGCAGGCGTCAGCGCCATTGCGGTGCGCGATGGCGGCACCTCGCGCCTCCTCGTCGTCTCGCAGGTTCCGCCGGCGGTCGACCTCCACGCCGATCTCGACGCGATGGGACCGTTGGCGGCGGTGCATCATGCCTTCGACACCCTGTTCTTCGGAGGGGACAGGATCCTGCGCATCTTCGGCGATGTGGGTGAAAGCGGCAATGAATACGAGATCGTCGTTCCCGATAAGGAACTGCGTGCGGCCATGCTGATCTACGCACGCAACGTGGCCGCGCTCTCGCTTGTCATTTCGCTG
>JAJUHJ010000012.1 GCA_029279965.1 Phyllobacteriaceae bacterium | reverse complement strand
GGAAACCGGATCGCGGAACGGGGGAGAAATTCTTGTTTCGGCATTGCGCATCCACGGTGTGGATACGGTCTTCGGTGTGCCCGGCGAAAGCGCTCTGCCATTCTTCGATGCCCTCCTCACTCCCGGCGCTGGCGTTCGGTTTGTGCCCTGCCGGCATGAAGCGAACGCGTCACATATGGCGGAAGCCGATGCCAAGATCCGCGGTTTGCCGGGAGTTTGCATCGTCAGCCGCGGACCGGGAGCGATGCACGCTGCCATCGGCCTGCACACCGCCCGGCAGGACTCTACTCCCATGGTCCTGATCATCGGACAGGTTTCGTCCATGGAGCGCGGGCGCGAAGGTTTCCAGGAAGTGGATTATACCCGCGTCTTCGCGGATATGACAAAGTGGGTTGGCGAGGTGAATACCCCCGACTTGTTGCCTGAATTTGTGAGCCGCGCTTTCCATATTGCGACACACGGTCGACCGGGTCCGGTGGTGCTTTGCGTTCCGGAGGATGTTCTGGAGACCCGAAGTGATGTCGCGGATTTCCCGATGTATCGTGCAGCACTCTCCGGGCCTTCGAACGCAGATATGTCCGCCGTCGCCGAACTGCTTGGCAAAGCCCGGCGCCCTCTCGTCATTGTCGGCGGGAGCGGCTGGTCGGCTGAATCCTCCGCGCAGCTCACGCGGTTTTGTGTAAACAACAATCTTCCTGTTGTGGCTGGTTTTCGTTCACAGGACATCTTTGATAACAGGCTGGAGCAGTATCTTGGCGATCTAAGCCCGGGATCGAACCCGGCGCTCACCCAGCGGGTCGAGCAGGCGGACCTTCTGTTGGTGATCGGCGACCGCCTGAGCGAAATCACCACCAAGGCTTACACGGCGCTGAAAATACCGGTTCCTGACCAGACGCTTGTCCACGTCTTTCCGGGGCCGGAAGACCTTGGCAGCGTCTACAATCCGCATTTGCCACTTCTCTCCAGCGTTTCCCGTTTTACAGAAGCACTCGAAACCATTCCGCCTCTGGATCCGTCCCCATGGACGGAATGGACCAAAGGCGGCCGCGAGGCGTATGAGGAGTTTCAGAAGGGTCGAACGAAGCCCCACGGGCTCGACATCGCCGCCATTGTCAAGCATTTGAGCGAGAGCCTTCCTGAAGACGCCATCATCACGAATGGTGCAGGGAACTACAACATCTGGCTGCACAGGTTCTTCCGGTACAAGGGGTTCGGCACGCAGATCGCCCCGAAGTCGGGATCCATGGGCTATGGATTGCCTGCTGCCATCGCCGCCAAGCTGCGCCACCCTGGCCGCACCGTCGTCGCGCTGGCCGGCGACGGCTGTTTCATGATGGCCTCGCCCGACTTTGCCACCGCCGTCCAGAACAGGCTTGGCATTATCGTCATTATCGTCAACAACGGCATTTACGGTACGATCCGTATGCATCAGGAGCGACACTATCCGGGGCGACCCAGCGGGACGAGCCTCGAGAACCCGGATTTCGCGATGCTGGCCCGCTCTCACGGCGTCTTTGGCACAGTGGTCGAGCACGAAGATCAGTTCCCCGAAGCATTGGAGCAGGCCCTCGGCTCGGGCGGGCCCGCGATCATAGAGCTCCGGGTGTCCGACAGGCAGCTGACGCCGGATTTCATTGTTTGATCGTATCGGGTTTCGGCCGGTGTGCCCTGCCCTTTCTGTTGGAAGCTGAATCTCTTCGAGCCCGGGACACGGCGCAGCAAGGATGTTTTTTCGATTGCGGAAAGCAGCTTTAGCTGAACTTTGCCACAATTGAGGTTGTCGATGATGAGCTAATCGGCGATACCCATTCCACTTCAAACGTTGCGATCGGTACGGCAACGCGAATGATCTAACTGGAGGACAAAGATGAAATTTCCAAAAACCTTGCTCATGACCGCGCTCGCAGTGGGCTTTGCCGGTGCCGCCGCTGTCGCCCAGGACTATCCGGCGGATGACGTGCGTCTGATCGTTCCGTTTGCACCCGGCGGCGCGGTCGATACCACCACCCGGATCATCGCGGACTCGGCCAATAAGCTGGACCTGCTGGGCGGTGGTTACGAGTTCGTCGTCGAAAATATTTCGAACTCGATTGTGGGGCAGGCCACTGTTGCGCGGGAAGCGCCCGATGGGCAGACGGTTCTGGCCATGACCAGTTCGATCGTGACCAATCCGAAACTGCAGGAAACCCCCTTCGAACTCGATGATTTCCGAGCAGTGGCGCTCTATACCCTCGACCCGGAAGTGATCGCCGTGCCAACCGATTCCGAGTTTGAGACCATTGAGGATTTCATTGAAGCCGCACGCAGTGGAGAGGTGTCGACGGTGACTTCAGCCGAGGGCACGTCCCACCACATGAGCGGCCTTGCGCTGGAGAACCGCGCAGATCTCAACCTCAACATCATCAACGTTCCCGCCTTCGGCGAGCAGGTTCAGCAGGTGGCCGGCCACCACGTACAGTCTGCGCTCTGGCCTTGGGGCGAAGCCAAAAAGCAGGCCGATGCCGGCACCGTCCGCATTCTTGCGGTAGCCGCGCGTGACCGTCTCGAGGAATTGCCGGACGTGCCGACCTGGGAAGAAGCCGGCTTGAACGTCGTTGAATTCGCGACCTTCCGTGGCTGGGGCGTCCCCGCCGACACGCCAGACGAGATCGTCGAAACGCTGGCTGAGATTCTTGGTGAGCTTAGCCAGGACGAGGACTATATAAGCCGCATGGCCGATCTCGGGTCGCCGGTTACCTATGCCGGTCCGGAGGAATTCAGGCAGGTTATCGAGAATTTCGATGAGCTGACCACCGAGATCATCGAGAACGCCGGCGTCGCGCAGTAAATATAACCACCAGTGGCGCTCCAGGGCGCCACTGGTGTAAACCTGCCGGTTTCTTCACTGGCAGTTCCGGCTGTTGCCAAAACCTTTCTGTCGGTGATCGCCGACATCCAGCTTAAGGGAAGTGGTCATGCGCGTCCTGCGTCAGCCCGATTGCTATCTCGCGCTCGCTTGTTTGCTGGGCGGCCTCTACCTCGCCTATATCGCCTCGGATTTTTCCGGGCGGGCGCGCCACTTTCCCTTCTGGTTATCCATAAGCCTGGCGGTCAGCGGCGCGGCGGTCCTGGCCGCAACCGTGGCCAAGATGGCACCGGCGCCGAAGCCGGAAAACGTCCAGGCCGTTCTGCGCGGCGCTTTGCCCTTCGCGGTGCTCATGCTGCTATGGGCCGTGGCTCTTACCTACGGGCTGGGATACGTGCTGCCGGGCTTCGTCTGCGCGGCAGGCATGCTGTTTGTCGCGGGAGAGCGTGATCCGGTGCGCATTGCGATTTCCGCGGCGCTCATCGTTCTTGCCTGCTTCCTAACCTTCTCGGTTATTTTCAATATCAGGCTGCCTGAACTGTCGGTCATCGACGAATTTCTCAGGCCTATTCGGCGCCTGATCCACTAACGAAAAAGGGGGTAGCCGTGGAGGACATTCTCGCGGGCCTTTTCGTGCTGTTTCAGCCCGAAGTGCTGATGTTCCTGATGATCGGCGTCGTGGCGGGCCTCTTCATCGGCGCCATGCCGGGGCTTAACGACAATATCGCCTTTGCCGTCTTCATTCCTTTTGCATTTTCCATGGATGCAGCCAATGCGCTGGCGCTCATGGTGGGCGTGTACTGCGCCACCGCTATCGGCGGCGCCATTCCTGCCATCATGTTGAATGTCCCTGGCACGGCCTCATCTCTGCTGTCATCGCTGGACGGCAACGCCATGGCCAGGAAGGGGCAGGCTAGCGAGGCAATCGGCGTCGCCATTTCCTCCTCGGTTGTCGGTGGAATAAGCAGCGCTCTGGTTCTCATCTTTCTTGCGCCGGTTCTGGCGGCGTTTGCCCTGCGTTTTGGACCCACGGAGAATTTTGCGCTGGGCGTCCTTGGTATGGCGAGCGTTGTCGGGATGATGAGGGGCAGCATCTTCAAGGGCATCATTGCCGCTGCCTTCGGACTCCTGATCGCAATGGTCGGCTTTCAGCACGGCGAATCGCGGTTCACCTTCGGGAATTTCTATTTCTACCAAGGTGTGCCGCTGGTCCCGCTTCTCGTAGGGCTCTTCGGTGTTGCAGCGGTCCTCGAGCTGGTCGAAGACATGATCCGAGACCGGCGCGCCGGGATTCAGATCGAGCGTTCGGAAGCAATCAGCGCTGTTCCACCCAGCCGCGCCATGATTTCCCGGCTCTGGCCAACATGGCTCCAGAGTTCGGCTATCGGAAACGTAGTCGGCGTCATTCCCGGCGCCGGCGCCCTGATTGCTATTTATGTCAGTTACGATCAGGCGTCCCGCGCCTATGTCCGCAAGCATGGATCGGACAGCAATGTCACCCCCTGGGGTGAAGGCGTTCCTGAAGGTGTGGCAGCGCCCGAGGCAGCCAACAATGCGGTGGTCGCCAGTTCGATGGTGCCGCTGCTTTCACTTGGCATCCCGGGGAACTCTGTTTCCGCGCTGTTCATCGCCGCTCTGGAGATTCAGGGCATGACCCCCGGGCCGCTCTTGTTTCAGCGCTCGATCGACATCGCATGGATGATCATTCTGGCCTTCCTGATCGCCAATCTGGTGATGGGACCGGTGGCCTATCTGCTGGTGCGGTCGATGATACGGTTCGTCTACAGCCTTCCCAAGAGCGTCCTGGCGACGAGCATCGCCTTCTTGTGTCTTTCCGGCGCCTATGCGGTGGAGAGTACGATTTTCGGCATCTGGGTCGCTCTGTTGTTCGGCTTTGTGGGCTATCTCTTCAAGAAGACGGGCGTTCCCATCGCTCCGATCATCCTGGCCGTCATCCTTGGCGAAAGAATCGAATCGTCGCTCTTCCAGGCGCTGCAGCTCTCGGGTGGCAATTGGATTGTTTTCATCAATCCGGTATCACACCCCATCAGTTTCGTTCTGCTTGCGGCATCGATGTTCTTCATCCTGACGCCCATCATCAACCGCTCACGCAGGACGAAGGAGCAAGCTAGAGCCGCAGGCTCGGAATAGCCGATTTCTCTGAAGAGTCTGGAACAGGATCGAATGGCACACATTATCGACCACTCCTATTATAAAGACAGCTGGGGCACGCCCGAGATGCGTGCCGTATTCGACGACGAGCGCCGGTTTCAGCGCTGGCTCGACTTCTGGGCGGAATTGGCGCTGGTCCAGGCTGAGGACGGTGTCATTCCCAAAGAAGCGGCCGAGGAGATCAAGCGAAAGGCGCAGGTCGAGAATCTCGATGCCGCCTTCATCCGCGAGGAACTGGGCAAGGCGGGACACACCCTTGTCCCCGTTCTGCGTGCCTTCGAGCGAGCGTGCGACAATGGGGCCGGCGAATGGATCCATTACGGAGCCACTACCCAGGACGTTCAGGACACTGCTTTGGCGGCGGAGATGAAGGATGCCTGGAGCATCCTCTTCAAGAACCTCAAGGCTCTCGAGGAGACCTGCCTCGAGCAGGCGGAGCGTTACAAGAACCTCGTTATCGTCGGTCGAACGCACAATCAGCACGCCCTGCCCATGACCCTGGGTATGAAGCTGGCAACCTTTGCCGCGGAAATCCGGCGCACTCTTGAACGTTTCAAGGATGTGCCGGATCGTGCCTTTTTCATCATGCTTCACGGAGGGGTCGGTACAATGGCTGGGCTGGGGCCCGATGCCAAGGCGATCGCTCAGCGCATGGCAGACCGGCTGGGCCTCGTTTATCCGCCTGTCTCGTGGGCAAGCGCCCGAGATGGTGTTGCCGAGTTCCTTTCGGTCCTCGGCATTTGTGCCGGTACGATGGGCCGGTTGGCCAACGAGATCTTTCAGCTATCGCGCACCGAACTTGGCGAGGTCCACGAGCCGATGCCTGCCACCATGGTCGGCAGTTCCACCATGCCCCACAAGCGCAACGCGGTGCGCTCGGAATTTTCCGGCACCATGGTCAAGATCGTCATGAACAATGTGACGCTTGGGCTGCAGTCGATGGTTGTTTCGCACGAGCGCGACGCCAGTGTGTGGCGGCTCGATTGGCACACCGTGCCGGAAAGCTGTATCATGCTCGATCGTGTCATCAACCACATGCGAACGGTGGTCGGCGGCCTGGTCGTGAACGAAGACAAGATCGCTGAAAATCTCGATCTGACCAGTGGCGCCATCATGTCCGAAGCGGTGATGTTCAAGCTGGGGGAAAAGGTCGGCAAGCAGAGCGCGCATCACGTGCTGCACGAAGTGATTATGGAAGCCGCACAGAGCGGCAAGCCCTTCCGTCAGGCTATCGGCGAGTCCGATGCGCTCAAGGACAAGCTTGATCCGGCTGAATTGGAAGCGCTGCTCGACTACCGCGATTATCTTGGCACCGCGGTTGCCCAGGTGGAAGACACAATTGCGCTCTCCAGGAGCCTTTCACAAAACGACCCTTTCTGAAGGAGGACAGCGCCATGAGTACTGTTCCAATCGACTACTTCCGTTCCATCGAGGAGGATCTGAAGTCCTGGCGGCAAACGCTGCACCAACATCCTGAACTCGCTTATGAGGAGCATTGGACCTCCGATTTCGTGGCCGACAAGCTCAAGAGTTTCGGCTACGAGCCTGTTCGCGGTCTGGGTGGTACAGGCGTGGTGGCCACGCTCTCCAACGGTGAGGGTCCGGCTATAGGCCTGAGAGCCGATATGGATGCGCTGCCCATCACCGAGCAGACCAACCTGCCCTATGCCTCGAAGGAACCGGGCAAGATGCACGCCTGCGGCCATGACGGGCATATGACGATGCTTCTGGCAGCCGCGCGCTACTTTGCCGAGACGAGGAACTTTAACGGCACGCTGCACTTCGTTTTTCAGCCCGCCGAGGAAGGTGAGGCCGGAGCCGACAAGATGATCGCCGACGGTCTCTTTGAAAAGTTCCCCATGCAGGAGCTTTACGGCCTACACAATTGGCCGGGACTGACCGAGGGGCACTTCGCCGGGCGGGTGGGCCCGCAGATGGCTGCATTCGACGTTTTCGAAATCACCATCTCCGGTCAGGGTGCTCACGCGGCCATGCCGCATCTGGGCAAGGATATGCTGCTGGCGGCAAGCCACATCCAGACCATGTTCCAGTCCATCGTAGCGCGCACGATCGACCCTCAGGATACGGCTGTTGTTTCGGTGACGCAGATTCATGGTGGCGACGCCTGGAACGTTCTGCCCTCGGAAGTCGTGATGCGCGGCTGCACACGCCATTTCACGCCGCAAGTGCAGGACCTCATCGAGGCGCGTATGGGTGAGATCTGTCAGGGCGTTGCGAAGTCTTTCGGAATCGAGGTCACACTCGATTACATGAGGCGGTATCCTTCCACGGTGAACACCGGGCGCGAGACGGGCATTGCCTTGGACGCCGCCCGCGCCGTCGCCGGAGAGCAAAAGGTGAGCGATACATTCGCGCCCTCCATGGCGTCGGAGGATTTTGCCTTCATGCTGCAAAAGCGGCCCGGCTGTTACATGTGGCTGGGCGCAGGCTCGACGGAGGGCGGCTGCCTGCTTCACAGTCCCACCTATAGGTTCAACGATGAGATACTTACGACCGGCGCGGCATGGTGGGTCGAAGTGGCGCGCGAAGCGCTCTCACGCGGCAAGGCTGCCTAGACGCAATGGAATGGCTGCGGCCGCTGACACGGTGGAGCACTGACGGTACTGCAGCGCGCCTTGCTGCTGCATCCAGCAAGCGTGCCGGCACTGCCGTTCTCGACTGGTTCGGGGCATATTATGCCGGTGCCGCTTCTTCCGCGGCGGAGCCCTATCGTAATGCTGCCGCCCTGCTCGGAAACGGCAAGGACTCCGATCTTACCGACACTGCCTGGCTGGTGGCCGCACTTTCTCACATCGAAGAGATTGACGACGGTCACCGTCTCGCCATGTTGCATCCCGGCGTGGTGGTCATTCCTCCGGTGTTGGGACTTGCCGCACGGCACGCCGTGTCCTTTGCCCAAATGCGTACCGCCATAACGGCAGGCTATGAAGTTGCGGTGCGCATCGGTGCGGCGTTGGGCCCGGAACACTACAAACGGCATCACACCACTGCCACCGCCGGTGTTTTTGGAGCCGCCGCGGCCGCCGGTGTGCTCCTGGATCTCGATGAAGAGCGTGCACTGTGGGCGCTTGGTCACGCCGGCACTCAGGCGGCCGGTCTATGGCAATTGCTCGATGATGGCGCCGAAGCGGCCAAGCCCGCTCATATCGGTCACGCGGTCCGCAACGGCCTTTGGGCGGCCTCGCTCGCCAAAAGCGGCGTGCCGGGCGCGACCCGTATTCTTGAAGGTGACAGGGGCCTGGCGAAAGCCTTCGGGCTTTCGCTCGACAGGTCAAAACTCAAGCCCGCGGACACGGTTGAAAATCTTGCGCTGACGACCGCCACGACCAAGGCTTGGCCGGTCTGTGGCCAGATGCACCATATTCTCGACGCTGTCCAAGAGCTGCGCGCGCGAACCGGCGTGCCTGCCGACGAGATCACCGAAATCTCGGTCGAAAGCTTTTCGGCCACCTTGGACATCGCTGGAATCCCAAATCCGCAGACCATCGCCCAGGCACGCTTCTCAACGTCTGTTTGCGTGGCCATCCTCTGGACCACAGGCCAACTTTCTCTCTCGTCCGAAAACGTCTTCGATCCTGCGATCCGTGCCTTGGCCGCCAAGGTGCGGCTGAAAGAGGACCCGCACCTGACACGCGGCTTTCCCGCTATCCGCGCCGGGCGCGTCACGGTTAGCACCCGGTCAGGGGAGCGCATTACCGAGGCGAGAACAGGCCGCCGGGGCGATCCGGAGTTTCCCTTGAGCGAGGCGGAAATGTCGGAACGTTTCGATACGTTGGCGGCGGCCCAGCCGGCGGCAAGGCGAGAAGCGGTTCGCGTCTTCTCCCGCCAGGTCGCCCAGGAAGACGGGGATGAAATGGCCTTGCCGGAAACGGTGGCCGATCTGATTTTTCCCGTTCTCCACAAGGTTGAAACGTCATCATGAACCTGCAAAGCGGCGGCAATGCTCTTCAATCCGACTGGCGCGAACTGGAGCGTATGGGGATGGATGCCTTCCCTGCGATCGTGACAGAGCACCGCATGGGGAGCGTCTTTCGGGCCGCGGGAGGCCTCAATTATCGCAATTCCAGCGTCACATTGCTCGACCCGGAGGAAAGCCCGCTCGATGCGCTTTTGGCCGAAACGGTGTCCTTTTCAAAGGCGCATGGGATCGAGCCGGTTCTACGTGTGCCGCGGCTCTGGCCCCACCTCGAATCCGAACTTGCCGGGCGGGGTTGGGAGATGTTTCGCGAAGCGGCAGTCTACGATCGTCGGCTACAGGCGCCGGCAGATCCCGATCCATCGCTGATTCCGGATGTGTCTTTCACCCGGTGGCTTGAGTTCCAGCTCGAAAACCGCGACTTGTCATCGGAGGCGCGGCAGACATTGCGGCAGATATTCCAGCTCATTCCCGAACGTGCAGCGCGCCCGCTCTGGCACCCGGCAGACGCATCCGCTCCGCTGGCGGGCGCCATGCTCTGGTTCGATGGAAGCCGTTGCGCCTTGATGAACATGTTGGTCACCGCAAGTGCCCGTGGAAAAGGAGTGGGCCGGGCTTTTCTGGCCGCACTGTTCGGCCACGCTGCGCATCAGGGTGCCAGTGTCATGTGGCTTCAGGTGCACAAGCAGAATACTCCTGCCGTCAATCTTTACACGCGGGCCGGGTTCTCGCTGGTCTACGACTACGCATATTGGCGTCCCCGCAACGGCCTCTGATGCACGAGCCAGTTTCCAGCTTGCCCTAACGATATTGAGGCAACATCACTCGTGTAGAAGCTTTCCGCCGGATGAAAGTCTGGTATCCGTACAGGTGCGGAGAACGAGGTCACAGCGCATCTTCTCGTCTCGGAGTTGGAATGCACGGCGGAAGAGAGCGACCGTGAAATGCAACCGGCGCGCCGTCGTCAGTATGGCGGCATACATGGTGCCGCGACCTCAGGCCTCGGACTCGAGGACGGCTTTGAGAAATTCTCGGGTCCGTTCTTCCCGGGGATTTGTGAAAAGCTGGTCCGGCACACCCTGCTCGACAATCCGTCCCTTGTCAAAGAAGCAGACCCTGTCCGAGACCTGGCGGGCGAATTGCATCTCGTGGGTCACCAGCAGCATCGTGAGATCATGCTCGGTGGCTAGCCTGCGGATGACGTTCAAGACCTCTCCCACAAGCTCCGGGTCCAGCGCTGAAGTGGGTTCGTCGAACAGCATGACTTTCGGGCGCATTGCCAGTGCACGTGCAATGCCGACACGTTGCTGCTGGCCGCCGGAAAGCTGGTTGGGAAATTTGTCGGCTTGATCCGTAAGCCCCACCATCTCAAGCAATTCGTCCGCGCGATTGCGCGCCTCAGATTTCGACAAACCCAGCACCCGCACCGGTGCCTCCGTGAGATTGCGCCGCACGGTCATGTGCGGGAAGAGATTGAACTGCTGGAACACCATGCCGAGCTGTTCCCGCATTTTGCGCAGGTGAGCCTCGCTGGCAGGTATCAGGGCGCCGTTCTTTCGTTCGTGCCAGAGCGGTTCGCCGCCCACGTAAACGACCCCTTCGTTGATGTTCTCCAATGTCATGAGAATGCGCAGGACGGTCGATTTTCCGGAACCTGAAGGCCCGATGATCGTGACCTTCTCTCCCGTCCCCACTTCAAAGTCGAGCTCGTTCAGAACCGTAAAATTGCCGAAGCGTTTGACGACCTTGTCGAATTTGATGATTGGATCGCTCATCGCAATGGAAAGCCTCTCTTGGGCAGCATGACATCGAGATAACGAACGCCGGCAGAAGCCACGAGCGTCATGATGAGGTAGAGTCCGCCGACCATCGATAGCGGCACCATGTAATCGAAGGTCCGATCGCCGATGATCTTGGCGACATTCAACATTTCAAGAACAGTAACCACCGACAGCACCGGCACGTCTTTCATGATCGAGACGAGATAGTTGCCAAGCGCCGGAATGATCCGGGGTATCGCCTGGGGCAGGATGACGTGCGTGAAGGTGCGAACGGAGGACAGATTAAGCGCTCGTGCGGCCTCGCGCTGGCCGGAAAGGATCGCCTCAAGCCCGGCGCGATAAACTTCCGATGTGTAGGCACTGTACTGGACCCCCAGCGCCAGCGCCCCCGTCAAAAATGCGGGAAGGATGATGCCGTATTCCGGCAACACGTAATAGAGGAAGAAAAGCTGGATGAGCAGCGGCGTGTCGCGAATGAACTCGGTTAGAGCCCGGGCCGGCCAGGAGACGATGCGAAGCGGGGCCGCTTTCAGTACCGCAAGGATGAGGCCGAGCACCATGGCGACGAAGAAACCGAGCACCGTTGCCTGTATCGTCACCCACATACCGATCAGGAGGATTGGCAGGATGGAGACTGCGAATGCCCACTCGCTGCTGGTATCCCATTCTATGCCGAACAGCATCGTCTCAGGTCCCCGCAGTACGCCAGCGCCCCACGGAGCGCTCGAGCAGTTTCATCATGGCAGTAAGAACGAGAGCCATCCCGAAATACATGAACAAGACGATTGTATAAATGGTCGTGCTGTCCTGGGTGAAATTTCGGATCTGTTCGGCCCTGAAGGCAAGATCGCCGAGACTGATCAATGAGACGAGGGCGGTGTCCTTGAGATTCTGAATGGCGAGGTTGCCGAAGGTCGGCATCATTTCAGGCAGCGCCTGTGGGATCAAAATCCAGCGCAATGTCTGACGCGGCGTGAAATTGAGCGCTCTGGCGGCCTCGCGTTGGCTTCGGGATACGGCCTGGATCGCGCCCCGAACGACTTCTGCGCCATACGCGCCGATGTTCAGGGCCAGTGCAAGGATTCCGGCAACCACCGGCGGCAAACGCAGATCGATGCCGATGATCTGGCCTGCCACCGGCAATGCGAAGTATAGCCAGAAAAGTTGGACGAGAAGTGAAGTTCCACGGAATACTTCGATATAGACAACCGAAATCCCGCTGATCAGCCGGTTGTGCGAAAGTTTCCCTATTCCGGCGGCAAAGGCAAAAACAGCACCGAGGACGGTCGAATAAACCGCTAGCTGCACCGTGACCCATGCCCCCTCAAGGAGAGGTGGAAGATAGCTCGTCCATTCCATCGACGGTTTCCCGGAATTCGTTCAGCCGGCCGGCCGGGGGTGGAATTCATGCCCGGCGAAGCGATGCCGCCGGGCATTGGTCACAATGAGGAAACCCTCACTCTGCCGCGCAAAGCTCTTCCGTTGTTCTTTCGAACGATCCTTCGACATCGGCTTCCGTGAAGCCGTATTGCGAAACCGTCTGTCTCCACTCGTCGGTCTGCTTGAATTCGGCGAGCGCCTCGTTCACCGCATCACGAAGCTCTTCCGATCCCTGAGCAAAGGCAAAGCCGCCCCAGCTGCGTACTTCCTCCCCATCGATGACAGGGTCGACAAAGTCCGAAGCAAGTTCGACGTCATCGCTTTTGCCGGCAAGTTCGCTGGCGGTCAGACCCGTAGCGGCATAAGCATCCGCCCTTCCCGTGGCCACCGTGGAGATCGCATCGGCATTGCTGGCGATGGTCACCATGTTGGACTGGGGCACGCCAAGCGCCTGCATCATCTCAAGCTGGTCGGCCCCGGCCATGATCGCCACCTTGGCATCGCCTTCAGCGAAATCGGAATAGGCGTGCAGATCCTTCGGATTGCCCGCCGCGACGAGCAGGCCTTCACCGTAGGATGTGTTCGGCTCGGAGAACAGGATCTGCTCGCAACGCTGCGGCAGAATGGCCATTTCGGCCGCAACCATGTCGAATCTGTCGGCCTCCAGGCCAGGGATCAGGGAGCTGAAATTCGTGGTGATCCACTCGATATTCTCGATACCCAACTGTTCCGCAATATGCTTGGCGACATCCGGCCCGGCGCCTTTGGCCTCGCCGCTCATGTCGATGTAGCCGTAGGGGATTTCATTGGCCACGGCGATGCGTATGGTGCCGCTCTCCGTGATCTGCTCCAATGAGGCCGCGCCCGCAGTACCAGCCGTCATCAAGACCGCTGCAACAGTAGCGGCGAGAAATGTCGACTTGGATTTCAGCATATCCTGCATTCGGTTCTCCTTCCCTAGTGATTGGGCCGCAACAACATCCCGCCACAGCCAAATTTTGAATGTAGACAGTGCATTAGTTTGCCCGTCGGGTCAAATATGGACTTACCGTTTCAGTGGATATTCTTGGTTAAAAGACATCGCTAGAACGATCCTAGTCTTCGCCGCCGGATGAAGCCTTCCTGCGGAGCGCGGCGGGATGCGGAGGAACATCTTCCCTTCCTTCCGCGCGATCCCGGTAGAGCGCGGCGCGCGCGAGAAGCATGAGGGTGACGGGCGTTGTCACGGTGATAAAGGCGCCGATCAGGATCTCGTGGAAAACAGGACGCGACTGAAGCACGGTGAAGAAGATCATGGAGCTGATCACGATCGCTCCCGTTCCCCAACTCGTCCCTAGGGTGGGTGCGTGGACGCGTTCAAAAAACCGGTGGAAGCGCAGCGTGCCGATCGCCCCGAGCAGCGTCAGGGAAGCGCCGATGAGAACGAACAAAGCTGTCAGGAGCGCCGCCCAGGCCGGGAGAGATTCGATGTGTGTCATTCGATCACCTCGCCGCGCATGAGGAATTTTGCGAGTGCCACGCTCGAGACGAAGCCGATGATGGCGATCACCAGCGCTGCCTCGAAATAGTGTGTGCTCCCGGTGCGCATGCCGAATGTCAGCACCAGAAGCATTGCGTTCACGTACATTGCATCAAGGCACAGCACGCGATCCTGCGCGCGCGGTCCGCGAATCACCCGATAGACATTGCAGGCCATCGCCAGCACCAGCATGAGATGGGCCAGGGTAAGTGACCAGATGAGGATCGTGGCGCTCATTCGAATATCTCCAGGAGCAGCGATTCGTAGCGATTTTTGATGAGCTCGATCCAACCGTCCTCATCGATGAGATCGAGAACATGGATGAGCAGGATCTCGGTATCGGTATCGTACTCCACCCAGGCGGTGCCCGGCGTGCTGGTGACGATGCAGGCCAGTAAGGCCAGGGCCGTGCGGTCGCGAAGCTCGAGCGGGATCGCGACAAAGCCGGAAACCCGTTCCCGCCGGCGGCCCTGCAAAACGATGGTGGCAACGGCGAGATTGGAGCGGAGGATATCGAGCATCACGATTGCCGCAAGTCGCGGGAGCAACTGCCAGCGTCGCAGCCTCGGCTTGGAAGGTTGCAGCGACGTCATGGCGTGGGTCGCGATCATGGAAATCGCAGCGCCCAGCACGAAATGGCCAAGGGTGAACGCATTGAGCAGCATCCACATGATGAGAAGAGAGGCGGCCAGAAGCGGATATGGCAGCACCCGGTTCATCGCTCGATCTCCCCGGTTTCATTGCCGGATGCGGATGGCGGCAATACCCGGTCGATATAATTTGCAGGCATATGCAGAGACTGCGCCGCCGCATCGGTATAGCGAAGGAGCGGCGCTCCCTGCACGGTCAGCACCACGCAGGCGACAATCAAAACGATGATAGGAGCGGCCTCTACGACCAGCACGCGCGGCATGACGGCCTCGACCGGCGCCCAGAAGGTGCGGATCCCCGTGCGCAGGAGCGAGATCAGCGCCGCCAATCCCGAGAGGATCACGAGGGCGGCGAAGACCCAGGTCGGCCCTCCTATCCCGGCTTCGCCGCCGAGCCCGTCGGGGTTGAACATTGCCGCCAGCAGCGCGAACTTGGCGATGAAGCCTGACAGGGGCGGAAAACCGGCTAGAAGCAGGGCGATGCAGCCGAAACACACGCCGACGATGGCGAGCGCCCCCGGCATGATGAGGCCCACCTCCTGTTCCTCATCGCCTTCAGCATCGACCTCGTCGCCATAGGCTTCCATGGTAACGGTCAAGAGGTTGGCGCCCGGCTCCTGTGCGCGTTCCACCAGCTCGATAAGCAGGAAGAGCGCGCTCACGGTCAGCGTTGAACTTACCAGATAGAAAAGTGCCCCGGAAATGACGGCAGCATCGCCCATGCCGATTGCGGCCAGCAATGTTCCGGACGAAACCAGGAGATTGTAGCTGG
Source organism: Phyllobacteriaceae bacterium (assembly GCA_029279965.1). Lineage (GTDB taxonomy): Bacteria > Pseudomonadota > Alphaproteobacteria > Rhizobiales > Rhizobiaceae > Chelativorans. Next base: position 29,750 of record JAJUHJ010000012.1, on the reverse strand, counting down.
CAAGCCGACCCATGGATTGAGTGGCCAGCACTCCGATCGCGCCGAATACGATCGTTGCCATGCCGCCGAAAAGCAGAAACTGACTTCCAAAACCTGTCAGCGCGCCCGCATCGCTGCCGAACAGAAGCAGTGAAAGGCGCAGGACCACATAGACGCCGACCTTGCTGAGCAGCGCGAACATCGCCGCGACGGGCGCTGCCGCGGCCGTGTAGGCCGGCGGCAGCCAGAAGCAGAGCGGCCACATGCCCGCCTTGATCAGGAAGGCGACGCCGAGGATGGCTGCTCCCGCTTCGAACAGCGCCCGGTTCCCCGGTTCGGCCTCCACCAGCCGCATGGCCAGATCCGCCATGTTCAGCGTCCCGATGACGCCGTATATCAGACTGACCCCAATCAGGAAGAACAGCGAAGAAACGAGATTGATGGCGATATAGTGCAATCCGGCGCGCACCCGGACGGGGCCGGAGCCGTGCAGAAGCAGCCCGTACGACGCGGCGAGCATCACCTCGAAAAAGACGAACAGGTTGAAAAGGTCACCGGTGAGAAACGCGCCATTGATCCCCATCAGGAGAAGCTGGAACAGCGTGTGGAAATGCGGCCCGGCCCTGTGCCAGCGGGCGAGCGAATATGTCATGGATGCCGCGGCGAGCACGGAGGTGAGCAGGAGCATCAGCGCCGACAGTCGATCGAGGACGAGCACGATGCCGAACGGCGCGGGCCAACCGCCCACTGCATAGGAGTGCGTAAGACTCCCCGGTCCGGGGGAGATGTCGGCTATTCTCAGCAAAGCGATGGAAAGGATGAGCAGAAGCAGCGTTGACGCGATGTTCACGCCCGCCTTGAACCTGTGACGCCGTTCATCGAAGAGAAGCAGGGCGGCGCCTGTCGCCATCGGCAACAGAATCGGTGCGATGAGCAGATGTTGCGTCCACCCCATCATCGCGGCTCCCGGCCGTCGACATGGTCACTTCCGGTCAGCCCGCGCGAGGCGAGCAGCACGACGAGAAACAGGGCCGTTGTCGCGAACCCGATGACGATCGCGGTCAACACCAGCGCCTGCGGGACCGGATCGGCATGCTCGGCCAGTGTCCCCGAACCATCCGGCCCCAGGACGGGAGCCTGGCCGACATGCAGCCCGCCGGTGCTGAAGATGAAAAGGTTGACCGCATAGGACAGCAACGACAGGCCGATGATCACCTGAAAGGTGCGTGGGCGCAGGATCAACCATACGCCGGACCCGGTGAGCACCCCGATGGCTATGGCAAGGATCAATTCCATTAGGCTTGCTCCTCGATGCGCGATGCCCGTAAACGGCGGATCGACTGGTGCGCCAACGCGATCAGCATCAGCACGGTAGCTCCGACCACCAGCAGGAATACGCCGAGATCGAACAGGGTCGCCGTTGCAAGCGGCACTTCTCCGATGAACGGCAGATCAAGATACTGGAAATGCGAGCTGAGAAAGGGAGCGCCGGCCAGGAATGCACCGGCACCCGTTCCGACAGCGACGAGCAAACCGCCGCCGATCCACTTCACGGGCAGGATGCGCAGGCGGTCTTCCACCCAGACGGTGCCAGCCGCCATATATTGCAGGATGAAGCCGGCTGCCATTGTAATGCCTGCGGCAAAGCCGCCCCCCGGCGCATCGTGACCGCGCAGGAAGAGATAGGCTGCAAGGACGATGATAACGGGGAACATCCACTGCATGATTACCGACGATACGAACAGATAGTCATGCGCCGTCGCGTCGGGCTTGCGCTCGGGATAGGCCTCGTCGAAAACACGCTGGATGTGCTGCTGCTCCGGCCGCTCGATACTGTCCGGAGCCGGACGGAAGCGGCGCAGCAGCGCAAACACGGTCAGCGCGACAATGCCCAGCACGGTGATCTCTCCGAACGTATCGAACCCGCGGAAATCCACCAGGATCACATTGACCACATTGCGCCCGCCGCCTTCGAGATACGACCGCTCGAGAAAATATTCCGCGATCGTCTCCGGTGGGATGCGTGTCATCACCGCATAGGCGATCACTGTCATTCCGGCACCTGCGGCGATTGCAAGACCCAGGTCTCGCAGTCGTCTCAACCGGGCAGCGGCGCCGACCGGCTCGACGATCGCCTGCGAACGCTTTGGCAGCCAGCGCAGGCCGAGCAGGAGGAGAACGGTCGTGACGATTTCCACGACGAGCTGCGTTACCGCCAGGTCCGGAGCGGATAGCCACATGAAGGTCATGCAGGTGACCAGTCCGGTGCCGCCGAGCAGGACCAGCGACGCAAGCCGATGATATTTTGCCTGCCGGGCGGCAGTGACAGCGCAAGCAGCCCCCACAATCCAGAGCCCGGCGAACGCGAGTTCCGGACCTTTCACTTCGTACTTGCCGAGAGTAAGCCCGTCCACAGCAAGCGGTATGGCGCCGGCGGCCACGGCGGCGAGCATGAGCAGTTGCAGTTGCGGCTGCAGGCGGCGGGTACCGAGAATGGCCTCCAGGGAGCGTGCACCCCGCCAGGAGATCGCCACCATCACCTGCTCGAAAATGCGCTGACCATTGATGCGCCCCAGCAACAATGGCCTTTCCGAGGCTTCAAGATAATCGCCGATCGCCAAATAAAGCAGGGTTCCGCCCACGAGCGCCACCGTGCTCATGGCGAGGGGGAGCGTGAAGCCATGCCAGACCGCGAGGCTGTATTGGGGGGTGTCCGCGCCGAGCACAGATTCGACAGCGACATGCAGATAAGTACCGATCGTGAGGCCCGGGATGGTCCCGACCACAAGACAGGCGAGCACCAGAAAGAGAACGGGAAAGCCCATCCAGAAGGGCGGCTCATGCGGCCGGCGTGGGAAGCTTTCGGGCGGTGCCCCGAGGAAGATCGAATGGATCAGCCGTACCGAATAGGTGACAGAGAGAGCGCTTCCGAGCACGGCCGCATAGGGCGTGACGATATCAAGCCAATGGTCGGCATGCCTTTCGACCGTCTCGGCGAAGAACATCTCCTTCGACAGGAATCCGTTGAGGAGCGGCACACCGGCCATTGCAGCGCTGGCCACCGTTGCGAGCGTCCCGGTGATCGGCATGTAACGGAAAAGCCCGCTGAGCCGCCGCAAGTCGCGCGTTCCCGTCTCGTGATCGATAATGCCGGCCGCCATGAACAAGGACGCTTTGAACGTGGCATGATTGATCATGTGAAAAATCGCCGCGACCGCCGCAAGCGGGCTGCCGAGGCTGAGCAGCAGCGTGCTCAGGCCCAGATGGCTGATCGTGGAATAGGCGAGCAATCCCTTCAGATCCTGCTGGAACATTGCCAGATAGGCACCGAGCACCAGCGATGCCATCCCCGCCAGGCCGACGATGACGAACCATTCCGGCGTGCCCGACAGCACTGGCCACAGCCGTGCCATGAGGAAGACGCCGGCCTTTACCATGGTGGCTGAATGCAGGAAGGCCGATACAGGCGTTGGCGCCGCCATGGCGTTTGGCAGCCAGAAATGGAAAGGGAATTGCGCGCTTTTCGTCAACGCGCCGAGCAGGATCAGAACGAGCGCCGGCACGTAAAGTTGGTGCGAGCGGATGCGCGTGCCGGAGGCCAGCACGTCATCGAGATCGTAGCTGCCGACGATATGACCTATGATCAGGACGCCGGCAAGAAGGGCCAGTCCGCCGATTGCGGTAATCGTGAGAGCCATGCGCGCGCCATCGCGGGCAGCGACGTTCTGGTACCAGTAGCCGATGAGGAGGAATGAGAAGATGCTTGTGAGTTCCCAAAACACGACAAGCAGAATGAGGTTACCGGAGGTAACGACCCCCAGCATGGAACCGGTGAAAGCCAGGAAGAAAAAATAAAAGCGTCGGACGGAGTCCTCGGGTGAGATGTAGTAGCGCGAATAGATGACGACGAGAAAACCAATGCCGCTGACAAGCAGCGCAAACATCCAGGCAAAACCGTCCATTCTCAGCGTGAAATCAAGTCCGAGTTCCGGGATCCATTCGACTTCGTGCCGGATTGTTTCTCCCCCCGCGACCGACGGGTAGAGCCTTGCCGTCAATACAAGGCAGGACAGCGTGGCGATGCCGCCCAGCCAGGTGACCGCATCGCGCGCCCGGGCGGGAAGGCAGATTGCCAGAAGACTTGCCGTGAACGGCAAGGCGATGATCCAGAACAGTGGTGAATCGGCTATCATCCGCGGCCCGTTGGAGGAGCAATCAACATGTCGAGTAACGAGTCTCCATTTTCATGGACTGGAACCCCGGCGAGGTGCTGCTGCCAGAAGAACGCTGACCATTCGATCTTTAACCGGATAGCGTGTCATACACAAAGGGTGAGACGCACGTGAATGGTGTTGTCCAACACAGTGCCGCGGCTACATCGGGCCTCCCCTCGTGATCGGCGGAGGAGGTCTACGGCCTGATAGCGCCCGAGGGGTGGAAATCATGTCAGCGGGCTGGCGCTCAGCCGCTTCAAATCGCGCGAAATTTGTGCCGCAGCCGCCTTCAACACCGGTGCATATTGTTCACAGGCTTCCGCCTCGGAGCCGAACGCGGAAGTAAAGTAGGTAAGGCCCAGGCTCGCCATGACCCGGCCGTCATCATTGAGAATGGGAACCGCAATCGTATTGGAGTTCCTGGGCTCCACATGCGGGGACCGTGTAGCATAACCCAGCTCGCGCACACGTTCCACCCGCCGCAGGACCTGTTCCGGATGATGCGCAAGCTCATCCTCCGGATCGTCGGATTTGCGCAGGATGTCGAGGATCAGGCGGAATTCTTCCGGTGCCGTGAAGGCGAGATACGCCAGGCCCATTCCGCGCGTGATGAGTGGCAGCCGCATATTGACCGTCTTGTGGAACGGAGACATCGAACTGTCGGGAACCGTGCTGAAGCGCACGACAACTGCGTCCCGGTCCAGCAGCGAGATCGAAACCGGCCATTGATGTTTGCGGGTGATGGCGATCGCCCATGGCCTGCCTGCCTCCACCACCATCGGCTCCTTGTGGAAGCCCGAACTCAAAGAGCTGACCAGGGCACTTACCTGATAACCGCCGAGCCGGGGGTCGTTCTCGACATAGCCAGCTTCCTCGAGTGTTTTCAGGATGCGCACCAGCGTGGGCTTGGGAAGCCCGGTGCGTTTGTGGAGGTGGGAGATCGACGTGTAGGGCTGCAGGTTCATTTCCTGCAGGACGCGCATGGCACGCTCGATCGCTCGGATACCCATAATCAACCTCCCCCATCGCAAGTTCGTTCCGCCTGGCGAAACGCCTCTTATCGATACGTTGTCGAGAAACGGAGTCAAGCTTTAAGGCTGATCAAAGCTTCGACGGAGACGGTGACAATGGCTTCGAACGAGAACAGACAGGCAGTGCGCGAACTCATCGCCGGCATCGACGATGCGGTTGCCGATAAGCTCCTGAAAGGCGCGGTGGACCTTCACGTCCATTCCGGCCCCTCCACCATGCCGAGACAGGTGGATCATTTTCAGGCGGTGGAAGAGGCCGCGGCCGCCGGCATGCGCGGCATTCTCTTCAAGGATCATCATTATTCGGTCGCCCCTTTCATACCGATCATGGACCGGGTGCTGGGGCATCTGGATGTTGCCATGTATGGAGGGCTTGTCCTCAACAACAGTGTGGGCGGCCTGAATCCGTTCGTGGTCGATGCCCAGCTCAAAATGGGCGCGAAGCTGATCTGGATGCCGACGGCGCAGTCCGCCAACCACATCCGCAGCTCCCATCGCAAGCAGCGGCTGGCCTCCAACGTGCAACTCAAGCCGTCGCCCGCCATCACGGTGGTTGATGCCTATGGCGAAATCCTGGATGAGGTGAAACAGATCCTCGATTCCATCGCCGAGTTCGATGCCATCCTGTCCTCCGGACATCTGCATGTGTGGGAGATCTGGAAACTCTTCACGGAAGCCAAGAAGCGCGGTGTGCGGCGGCTACTCGTCAACCATCCGATGTATGGCCTCCACTTCACCTATGAAGACATCACGGAACTGGCCGAGTTCGGGGCGCTGATCGAGCAGTCCGCCTGTCTTTATGTCGACTCGCGCTTCAACGTCTTCTCGCCGCAGGATCTGAAGGAGCATCTTCTGGCTGCGGGCGTCGCACACTCTTCAATCGGTTCCGATCTCGGCCAGGTCGACAATCCGACGCCGGTCGAAGGCCTGCGGCAGGCCATCAAGCTGTGCCTTGCGCTCGGTTTCACCGAGGAGGAGGTGCAAACCATGGTGCGGGATAATCCGGCAAAGCTCGTAGGGCTCGACATCGGATAAGGTTGCCACCTTGAGGCCAAGGGAGGAACACGATGAGCGATAGCGTCACGGAAAAGATACAGCAACAATTCGAGTCCGGACCGCGGGACCTTGTAGGCCTGCCGCTCTGGGTGGTGCGAATAGCCTCCGCCGTGATCCTCGTGCTGGCGGTCAATCAAGCCTTCAATTTCGGGTTCTTCCTCGGCTACACGCTCATTGACCTGCGCTTCTACTATTCCATCATCGCGCTGGGCCTTTTCTCGACCTTTCTCGTCTACCCGACGCGCAACGCGGACAGGGCTGCTCCTGCATGGTATGATTGGGTTCTCGGCCTGGTGGCGCTCGTCACCTGCGGATATTTCTTTGCCAACGCCTTCAACATCTCGCTGCGCGGCTGGGAAATGGCGCCGCCGGAGATCGCCGTCTACTTTTCTTTCGCGCTGTGGCTTCTGGTGCTCGAAGGGGGACGGCGCGCCGGTGGATTGCCGCTGGCGATCATCGTCGGCGTGATGTCTCTTTATCCGATCTATACCGAATATCTGCCGAATGCGATTGCCGGCTTCAGCTCTCCTCCCAGCTATACCGCCGCCTATCACGCGATGGGCTCGGAAAGCATCCTCGGCATCCCGCTGCGCACCTTCGCCCAACTCATCGTCGGCTTCATGCTCTTCGGCGCGGCACTCCAGCAGACGGGAGCAGGAAACTTCTTCATGAATCTGTCTTTCGCGTTGCTTGGCAAGGTGCGTGGAGGGCCGGCCAAGGTGTCGATCTTCTCAAGCGGCCTTTTGGGTTCCATGAGCGGCAGCGTCATCACCAACGTGCTCACCACCGGGGCCATGACCATCCCGGCGATGCGACGCACCGGTATTCGTCCCGTTTTCGCGGCCGGCGTTGAGACATGCGCCTCCACGGGTGGCGTGCTGATGCCACCGGTCATGGGCGCGACCGCTTTCGTGATGGCAAGCATCATGAACGTGCCCTATGCGGACATCGCGCTGGCCGCGATCATTCCCTCCGTTCTCTACTTCTTCGGCCTGTTCACGCAGATCGACGCCATGGCAGGCAGGGAAAATCTGAAGGGTCTTCCAGAGGAGGAACTGCCGGCACTCGGCAAGACGCTGAAGGACGGCTGGTATTACATCTTCGCCTTCGCGCTGCTCATCTACATGCTTCTCGTCATGCGGCGAGAGGCGCTCGCGCCCTATTACGCCACGCCGCTCTTGATCCTGCTCAACCAGCTCTTTTCCAAGGAACATCGCTGGGGTTGGAAGGAAATCGGCAAGTTCTTCGACGCACTCGGCGCGCTCTTCGCGAACATGGTCGCGATCCTCGCTGCCGTAGGATTGATCATCGGCGCACTCTCGATGACGGGGGTGGCCGCGACACTGGTCAACGACCTGCTCCGGGTCGCCGGCGGCAGCAGCATGCTCCTGCTTCTGATGGGCGCCTTCACCGGGCTTATTCTCGGTGTCGGCATGACTGCCACGGCCGCCTATATCTTTCTTGCCATCCTGCTTGCGCCCGCTCTTGTTCAGGCTGGCGTGAACCCCATGGCGGCCCACATGTTCATCTTCTATTGGGGAATGCTGTCCTTCATCACACCGCCTGTGGCGCTCGGTGCCTTCGCGGCGGCTTCGCTTGCCAAGACGCCGCCGATGAAGACAGGCTTCGAGGCCATGCGGCTTGGCAGTGTGATCTACTTCATCCCCTTCTTCTTTGTCTTCGAGCCTGCCCTTTTGTTGCAAGGCAGCGCCCTGGATATCATCATCTCGACCGGGCTGGCTGTCGCCGGAATCGCGCTCTTCGCCTATGCCATGCAAGGTTATCTGCCGTTCGTCGGACCGCTCTTCATCGGTCGCCGGTATGGTCTGCTTCTTCGCGGACTTCTACTTTTCGCTGCGATCCTGACCGCGCTGCCTGCAGAGGTCATTCCAGGTTGGACGGAGCTCCACCTCGTGCTGCTTGCCCTTGGCATCGCTGGTCCCGTGGTGGCGTTTGCAATCTTCATTAATCAGGGCATGGTGCGGCATTCCGCGCCGGTCTGACGCAGGTTTTCAAATCAAGGAGTACAGACGTGAGACTGGGCACCATCAGCCGAGAAGGCAAAGCAACTCTGATCGCCGGCAGAGGCACCGACATTCTGCCCCTGTCGGAACTCTACCGCTCCGCCGGTCTGGGGGAGAGCCCCGCTACGATGAACGACCTCATCGAAAGAGGCGAGGCCGAACTGGACCGCGCGCGACAGGCGCTGGACAAGGGCAATGGAACGCCCCTTCCGGAGGAAGCCGTGGACTGGCTGCCGCCGCAGCCGCGGCCCTCCAAGATCATCGGTGTTGCCTTCAACAATATGGGTATACGAAAATCCGCCCACCGCGACCCAGGCGTTCCCAACTTCTTCCTCAAGGCACCCTCTTGCCTCACCGGGCACAAGAAGCCGGTGATTATCGAGGAGCATTACGGAGATACCATTCCTGAGCTGGAGCTTGCTGCCATTATCGGACGTCGCTGCAGCAAGATCGCGGTAGAGGAAGCACGGGATGCAATCTTCGGATACACGATCGTCAATGACGTGACCTCGCACGGGTTGAAATTCGGCCTCGATTCCATCGCGACCACCCGCGAGCCGGAGCTTATCCGGCCACACCATCTAGGCTGGCGCAGGCGCCACGGGGAGGATGACCGCGACGTTTATTTCGTCTATCACGCCCGCTCGAAGGCGAGCGATACCTTCGGTCCGATGGGGCCGTGGATCACCACGAGCGACGAGGTAAAGGACCCCAACGCGCTTGAGGTGAAAGGCTGGTTCGACGGTGAGCCATTCGCCATCGATTCCACCTCCAGCTACCGCTTCACGGTTGAGGAAGTCATCGCCGAGGCCAGCCGCTACTTTACGCTGGAGCCTGGCGACGTGATCTGCTTTGGCACCTCGGCCAAGGGACTGGGCAAGTTTCCGAACGGCCACCGCTCCGTCAACATGCATGAGCTTTCCGGTACCATCGATATCGAGATCGAAGGTCTTGGCCGGCTCTCCAATCCGGTGGTCCATGGCTGGAAGGAATGAAGCAAGATGCGCGTCATTGAGATCAGGGGTGCCGGCGGTCCGGAGGTGTTGGAGGTCGCGGAACGCCCGCGTCCGAAGCCCGGACCGGAGGATGTCCTGATCCGCGTGGTGGCGGCAGGCGTGAACCGGCCCGACGTGCAACAGCGCCGCGGCCTCTATCCCCCGCCACCCGGCGCCTCCGACATCCCGGGCCTTGATGTGGCAGGTGTGGTGGAGGAGACAGGCGAGAAGGTTAGTCACCTTGCCAAAGGCGATGCAGTCTGCGCACTCACCAATGGCGGGGGCTATGCCGAATATTGCTGCGTCCCCGCGCTTCAGTGCATGCCTGTCCCGCGCGGATTGAGCTTCGTTGAAGGCGCATCCCTGCCGGAGGTCTTCTTTACCGCCTGGAACAACCTTATCTGGCTCGCGCGGCTCGCGCCGGGCGAGAGCCTGTTGATCCAGGGCGGTACCAGCGGCGTCGGCATGGCCGGCATTCAGATCGCCAACCAACTCAGGCATGCGACGGTCTTTGCAACCGCCGGCACCGCGGAGAAGCGCGCCGTCTGTCTTGAGATCGGCGCCAGGGCTGCGGTCGATTATCGTGAAAATTGGGAAGAGGAGATCCGTTCGCTTACTGACGGCGAGGGCGTGGACGTGATTCTTGACGGGCAAGCCGGACCCTACACGCAGAAACAGCTCGATCTCCTGAAGCCGGATGGCCGGCTGGTCTTCATCGCCAGCCATTCCGGGGCGACCGCTGAGGTCAATGTCCGGGACGTGGTGCGCCGCAGGCTGACGCTCACCGGCTCGACGCTCCGGCCGCGGCCGCCATCCTACAAGGGGCGGCTGGGGGCCGAACTCGTCAAGGAAGTCTGGCCGCTTCTGGAATCCGGCCAAATCGTCACGCGGATACATGCGGCCATTCCGTTCGATGAGGCGCGCGAGGCTCACCGCATCCTCGATGAGAACAGGCAGATTGGCAAGGTGGTGCTCGCCGTCGATCCAGCATTGGCTGACAAGATTGCTTCACCGGCAGCGGCCGGAGGCGTGGACTGATGCTGATCGTGGAGCATGCTGCGGACCTCAAGGCACATGCCGGAACCACGCTCGGCCATTCGCAGTGGGTCGAGATCCGGCAGGCTGCCATTGACGATTTTGCCCGCCTGACAGGAGATGATCACTGGATCCACGTTGATGTCGAGCGCGCAGCTCGCGAGATGCCCGGCGGAAAGACGATCGCGCATGGACTTTTCGTGCTCTCGCTGATGCCGAGACTGCAGCGGGAGATCTACGCCATCCGGAACCGGGGTCGCGGCCTGAACTACGGTTATGACCGGGTGCGCTTCACCGCGCCGGTACCCGTGGGGAGCCGTGTGAGGCTTAAACAGACCCTGGTCGATGCCACGCCCCACAGGCTCGGCACCCGGATTGAGACGGACGTTGAGACTGAACGTCTGGGCGCAGACGAACCGGTTCTTTCTGCGCGGCACATCCTGTTGATCATGGACAGCTGAGGACAATGCACGTGAACGGACCTGTCTCCGAAGAAGGGCGGCTGCTCGATTGCATCCTTGCGCACGGTCTTTCCCGCCCGCACGATACTGCGCTTCAATGCGGCCCGGTGCGCCTCGACTGGGCGGGCCTGCGGGAGCGTGTCTTGTCGTTTGCAGGGGCGGTTTCTGCCAACGGCGATCGGAAACCTGGCCGTGTGGCCCTTCTGGGGAACACCAGTGCGGATATGGTGGTCGCCTATCTCGGCACGATCGCAGCAGGTGGATCGGCTGTGCCGCTTCCGCTTTCCGCGCATGCCGATGCGATTGCCGGGATGCTGGAAGATTGTGCGCCCGAAATCGTCTTCGCGGATGCGGAAAGTCGCGATCTTTTGCGCAATATCGAACCGTCGCGCATCGTGCTCGTCGGTTCGAGGGGGCCGGGATCGTTCGCATCCTTTTGTGAAAACACGGCAACACTTGCCGCACCTGCCCTCCCCGCCCCGGAGGCCGAGTTCAACATCATCTACAGTTCCGGGACGACCGGGCGGGCCAAAGGCATCGTGCATTCGCACGCAATGCGCTACCGGCAGGCCGCGCGGAGCCTTTTCGGAATCGGCCCGTCGAGTACGATGCTCCTTGCCACGCCCCTCTACTCCAACACGACGCTGATGCCGCTGCTTGCGACGCTCTTTCACGGCGGACGCGTTATCCTGATGTCCAAATTCGATGCGGAAGCCTATTTGGACCTGGCGGAGCGTGAGGGTGCGACACACACCATGCTCGTGCCGGTTCAGTATCAGCGTATTCTGGCTGCAAAAAGCTTCCCTCGTCGCGATCTCTCAAGCTTCAAGGTAAAGCAGTGCACCGGCGCCCCACTGGCGCCCATGCTCAAGCGTGAAATTGCGCAGAAATGGCCGGGCCGCTTCCTGGAGGTCTACGGATTAACCGAGGGGGGATGCACATGCATCCTCGACGTGTCCGCCTTTCCCGATAAGGCGCATACAGTAGGCCGGCCGGCAGCTGGAAACGATATCCGCATCATTGATGAAAAGGGCGCATTTGTGCCAGCGGGCGAGCGTGGCGAGATCGTTGGGCGGTCGGCGACAATGATGTCGGGCTATCACCGCAACGAAGAGGCGAATGCCGCCTTCTACTGGCGCGATGCCGAGGGGGTCCTTTATCACCGGACCGGCGATATCGGCATGTTCGACGACGATGGCTTCCTGCTGCTGGTCGATCGCAAGAAAGACCTCATCATATCGGGCGGCTTCAACATCTATGCGAGCGATCTCGAGGAGAAACTGCTCGAACATCCGGCAGTAGCCGAGGCAGCCGTGATCGCGATGCCAAGCGAGAAATGGGGAGAAACGCCGCTCGGACTGGTCGTACAGAAAGAGGGGGCGAAGATCGACACGTCTGAATTGCTTGCATGGGTGAACGCCAGGCTTGGAAAGACGCAGCGGCTGGCCGCCGTCGAGATCAGGGCAGAGCTGCCGCGCTCGAATGTCGGCAAGATTCTGAAGCAGGAATTGCGCAAGCCGTATTGGGAGGGCCGAAAATGAGCGTCTCGCGGACTGAGCTTCCGGTGCCGAAGGTGGCGCTGGTGACGGGTGGAAGCAGTGGTATCGGGCGTGCGACGGTGGTCAGGCTCGCCGAACTCGGTGCGTTGGTCGTTGTCGGCTATCACAGCCGCGCAGAGGCCGCGCAAGAGCTTGTCGAAAGCCTTCCCGGGGCAGGCCACGCCGCTATGCGCATCGCCATCGACGAAACCCAAACCATTGCCGAGGCGGCAAAGGCGACTGAAACGAAGTACGGGAGACTAGACGCGCTCGTCAATTGCGGCGGTGCGACAAAACCCGTCCCCGCGGACGAACTCGACAGTCTGACCGACGAGATCTTCGATCAAACCCTCACGGTCAATCTGCGCGGACCCTTCGCTATGGTGCGTGCCTTCCGCCCTCTGCTGGAGCGCGGCGAAAATGCTGCGGTTGTCAATGTCTCTTCGATTGCGGCGCGCACCGGTATCGGCAGCAGTCTTGCCTATTGCGCGGCAAAGGGCGGGCTGGATACGCTGACAGTGGCGCTCGCCAAGGTGCTCGCGCCGAAGGTGCGTGTCTTTTCGGTCTCGCCGGCCGGCGTCGACACGGACTTCGTTCCCGGCCGTTCGCGCGAACGGCTCGAGGCATTGGCGCAGACCTTTCCCTTGCGCAATGTAACCACGCCCGATGATGTGGCGCGTGCCATCATCGCCTGTATCACGCATCTCACCAGCGCGACGGGCATCGTCGTGCCCGTCGATGAGGGCCGGCATATCTGAAGGATCGGACGATCAGAGTCTGATCCGAAGATCCATGCCTGAAAGCTCAGGAGGCCTCATCGCCGTTGGAACGCGCCCGCACCTGACCGAGGCTTACCATGGTCATGACATCATCCCCGTCCTGGTTCCTGACGGTGACCTTGGTGCGGACTGTGCCGACCTGCGGGCGGCTTCGGGACCGCTCGGCACTAATGATCTCGCGGATGCAATGAAGGCGATCTCCGGGACGAACCGGCTTTCTCCAGCGCAATTCATCAACGCCTAGCCCGACCAGCGGCGTGTCGCCGAACGTCCCCCCTTCCACGAACAATTTCATCGATAGCGCGGCAACCTGCCAGCCGCTGGCAATGAGCGAGCCGAAGCGGCTCTCGGCAGCCTTGGCTGGGTCGGTGTGCATGGGTTGAGGATCGTATTCCCGAGCATAGCGAATGATGTCCTCTTCCGACAGCACGATTTCATCGCTGGTCCAGGTCTCGCCGGGGACGATGTCTTCCAGATAACGCGGCATCTGATCTCCTTTAACGGTCGAACATGTAGAGGGGTCAAGCAAGGCCCGAACGCTTTCTCGCCTGTTCCAGCTCCTGCAATATCTGCGGCATGCGCAGGCTTGCCGCCTGCTGCAGATCGTCAAACAGGCTGTTGCCGTGCGCGTCAATCGCAACTGTTACGGGGCCGAAGCCGTGCAGCCGAAAGCGGGAGAGCCGGAACTGCTCGATGAGATCGTCCCAACCGGTCTCCAGCCGTTCCGCCGCACCGCGGCTGAGCAGAGGTGAGGCGCCTCCCGGCATCGAGAAATAGACGCAGCCGACCTCTCGCATGGCCTCTACCGAGGCCAGCCCCATGCCACCCTTGCCACCAGTGGCGCTCAGTCCGAGTTTCCGGATAATAGTCGGCATGAAGGCATCGAAGCGGGTGGAGGTGGTCGGATTGACGTAGTTCGGCACCCAGCGCCCGTCTTCCTGGCGGCAGGAACTGCCCATGTGAAAGAAGGCTGTCCCGTTCATGGGAAATGGAAGGCCCCTGCCCTCCTCCAGGGCAGCGGCCATCCGCTGATGGGTCGAAAAGCCCGCGGTCATCGCCACCTCGCCGTCGAGCAGGACCGTGTCGCCGATCTTCAGAGAACGGGCGATCTTGCGCGACAAGGGCAGCGTCAGGCGTGGCAGATCCGGAGAAACAAGATCACTCAAGACGTGTCACCTCGCCATTCTCATGAATGCGCGCGGTGGTGCGCCTGTTGATCCAGCAATTGAAACAGACGGCGACCGGCACAAAGCCGTGGCCGTGCGCGTAGTCCACGTGAACGGCGAGCGCCGTGGTGTCGCCCCCGGTCCCCATGGGACCAAAGCCGGTCTTGTTCGCCGCCGCCAGGAGACGCTCCTCCATGTCAGCTATCATCGGATCTTCATGACGGCTGCCGATCGGCCGCAAGGTCGAGAGCTTCGCGAGCTTTGCGGCATGATCGAAGGAGCCGCCGATGCCCACGCCGATGACAACAGGCGGGCAGTGTTGCGAGCCCGCCGTCAGAACGCATTCCATGATATAGGCTTCGATCTCGGCTACGGTGGGATAGCTGAACACCTTGAGGTCTGCCCACCGGCCGGAGCCGAGGGCCTTCGGAGAGCAGGTGATGTCCATATAGTCCGCACCATCCACCACGTCGAAGGAGACGATGGGCATGTCCTTGCCGGCGTAGCCGCGCTCCAGCGTCAGCGGATGAGTGATGAATTTCAGGATCGGCGGCTCGATCGTCGCAACCAGTTGCGCAAAACCGTCTACGAAAGCGCGGCGGATATCGCCGTCAAGCGTGAGACGCGTCCCGATTCTTACGAAATAGGTGGGAAACCCGGCATCGGAACAGGCATGCCGATCCTCGCGTTCGGCCGCCCGCGCCGCCGCCTGCATGAAGTCCAGCGTGCGCTGTGAGGTCGGATTCGTCTCCCGGGCGCGTGCGGCGGATAGCGCCGCAAGCGTGTCATCAGGCACCTTCTTGAGCGACCAGCCATAAAGGTCACTCGCAACCTGCTTCACGACTTCGTAGGTTATCGGCACCCGAATGTCCTCCCTTGCGGGCAGCATCATGTTCCTACCCCTCATGGGAGGAGAGAGGCAAACCCATGACAGTGGCGTTCCGTACAGCGGAACGGTTGCCCCTTGGTGATTGAGAATGCAGCGTCGCCATACGAGACTTGGCTGCAAGAACCCCCTTCCAGCCGGATGACGGAGCAGACATGAACAGCCGGATGAAATTCTATATTGATGGCGCATGGGTCGATCCCGCTGAACCGAAATCGATGGGCGTCATCAATCCTGCCACCGAGGAAGAAATCGGTCGGATCAGCCTTGGCTCCCGTGCCGACGTGGACCGCGCGAGCAAGGCCGCCAAGCGTGCCTTTAAGAGCTATGCCCTATCTTCCGTCGAGGAGAGGCTTGCCATTCTGGAACGGGTCATCAAAGGCTTCAAGGAACGGCTTCCTGAACTTGCGCGAGCCATGACCCTGGAAATGGGTGCGCCGATCACGTTCTCCACCGAGCGACAGGCCACCGTTGCACTCTTCCACTTCGAGGAGGCGGCGCGGGTGCTTGCTTCCTATCAATTCGAGAGAGCGGAAGGTGCCGGCATTATCCGGCGCGAGCCAATCGGCGTTTGCGGCCTCATCACGCCGTGGAACTGGCCGCTCAACCAGGTGGCCTCGAAGGTCGCGCCCGCCCTGGCCACCGGGTGTACCATAGTGTTGAAGCCGAGCGAGATCGCGCCGCTGAGCGCCATGCTTCTGGCGGAGATCATCCATGAATCCGACCTGCCGAAAGGGGTGTTCAACCTCGTGAACGGTGACGGCCCCACCGTCGGCGAAGCGATTGCAGCGCATCCTGATGTGGACATGGTTTCGTTTACCGGCTCGACCACTGCAGGCATACGGGTCGCAAAATTGGCTGCGGACACGGTAAAGCGTGTGGCGCAGGAATTGGGCGGCAAGTCGGCCAACATCATACTGCCGGACGCGGATCTGGAATCCGCCGTCATCGCGGGGGTGCATGCCTGCTACACGAATGGCGGGCAGAACTGTCAGTCCCCTACACGGATGCTGGTCCATAGGGCGCAACGTGACGAGGCGCTGGCCGCTGCCAGGAAGGCCGTTGAAACGATCAGGATCGGCGACCCGATGGACCCGGCCACCACCATGGGGCCGCTTGTAAGCCAGGCCCAGTTCGAAAAGGTGCAGCAACTGATCGAATCCGGAATCGGCGAGGGGGCAACTCTGGTCTGCGGCGGCCCCGGCCGGCCCACTGAGGTCAATCGCGGCTACTACGTACGCCCGACCGTCTTTGCCGATGTAAAGCCCGAGATGCGGATCGCGCGAGAAGAGATTTTTGGTCCGGTTCTTTCGATCATGAACTATGACAGCGAGGATGAGGCCGTTGAGATTGCCAACGACACGCCCTTTGGGCTAGCCGGCTTCGTGCAATCGAAGGATCTGGAGAAGGCTCGCAGGATTGCAAATCGCATCCGGGCCGGGCGCGTCTATCTTAACGGCGCACCTTTCGATCGCAGCCTGCCGTTCGGCGGATACAAGCAATCGGGCAACGGGCGTGAATTCGGCATATTCGGCTTTGAAGAATATCTCGAAGTGAAAGCTGTGCTCGGTTATCCGACCTGACGGCCGTTTCGTAGTACGGAATGACGGTGAACCAGGTTTGCCGCCGGCGCTTGCGACCGGTAGCAAAAAGGGAGGCGCTCAGGCGCTCGGCAGAAACGAGAACAAGTACAAAGTTGGAGGAGACCGTCATGGTGACGAGGTTCACGATCGCACGCGGCGCTGCAGCCGCTTTCCTGCTAACAGGAGCAGCCCTGACTTCAGCGGCCCATGCTCAGGAAGTGGAATTGCCGAACACGCTATCGGTCACCACCTACGATGTTGGAGCCGCTTCCTATAACCAGGGTGTCGCGCTGGGTACTGCGCTCGGTAACGCCTATGACATGTCACTCCGGGTGCTGCCTGCGACTTCGGACGTTGCGCGCCTCCTGCCGGTAAGACAGGGCCGTGTTGAATTTGGCCTGGTGGGATCGGAATCCTTCAATGCCGTGGAAGGGACTGAAGCCTTTTCAGCACCTGAGATCGGGCCGCAACCCCTGCGCATGCTGGTTGGCTCCAACTCCGACAATTGCTTCACGCTGGGCCTCAGAGGTGACGCCGGTATCGAGACGGTGGACGATCTTCGGGGCAAGCGCGTCGGCTGGGTGGTCGGTGCGCCTGCACTGCAGAGCAATGTGGCGGGTTTTCTCGCCTTTGGCGGAATGACCTGGGACGATGTTGAGAAGGTGGAGGTCGCAAGCTTCGGCGGCTCATGGGAAGCCTTCATCAACGGCCAGGTCGATGTGGTGACAAGCCTGACGACCGGAGCTCTTCCCACGCAGGCCGCGGCTTCGCCAGGCGGACTCAAGTGGTTGCCGCTGCCGGCCTCGGACAAGGAGGGCTGGGCACGACTGCAAGAGATAAAGCCGCAATTCTCGCCCCGTCTGGCTACGCTCGGCCCGAACATTTCCGAGGAAAACCCGCTGGAATGCGCGGGTTTCCCCTTCCCTGTCCTGCTCACCTATCCGGACCGGGAGGCCGATCTGGTCTACAATATGACCAAGGCCATTGATGAGCAGTACGACAACTATGTCGAGATCGAGCCCGGAATGATTGGATGGGCGGACGAAAGACAGGATTTCTTGTGGGTGGTGCCCTATCATGAAGGCGCGATCCGCTTCTGGGAGGAGAAGGGCCTTTGGTCGGAAGAGGCGCAGGCTCATAACGACGCCCTGATCGAGCGCCAGGAAATTCTTATGGCCGCATGGGAGGAACTCGCCGATGTTGCAGAAGCGGAAAAAACCGAGCGCTGGCTGGAACGGCGCCGGGAAGTGCTCGAGGAAGCGGGCCTGCCGGTTTACGAATAACCGCCCCTAATTGCGGGAGATTCACCACTCAGCCCCGTCGGTCCTCCGACGGGGCTTTTGTTTCGATGTGGCGCGCGCGCCAATGGTAAAAAGGCGACGGCCCCTATTCAGGCGGCAGGTTGCTGGTCGGCACCGACCGCTTACGGCGTTTTGATGGTTTGATCACTTGCCAGGACGGGCACGGCAAGATCGGCAGCGATCGCGTTCAACTCCCCCGCCAGCGTTGGAGCGATCGTGATTCTGCCTGCTGATGCGGTGCGCCGTTCTTGTCTCCCATGGCCGGGCACCTGCGGGCGGGCGGCACCTGTACGAGTCCTGCTGGAGGATATCTGCCGGGCCAGCGCAGCCGCACGCTCGCGCAATTCGGCGCGGTCGCCGAAGAAGCCGGGCTCGATTGCCATCATGAGCCAGGAGCAATCGGCAGGCTGCCCTGGGTCGCCATACATGGAGGCAAGTTCGTTGCCCATGCTCCCACCGGAGAGCAGGCCACTCAGCAGGTCGATCATGAGCGCCAGCCCGAAACCCTTTGCACCGGCGGCTGGCAGAAGCATTCCGGAAATCGCGGCGGAAGCATCTTCCGTTGGTACGCCGTCTTTATCGAGCGCGAGTCCGGGTTCGATCTTCCGTCCTTCGACCATCGCCTGCCTGATCTTGCCCATCGCCGTCGCGCTCATCGCCATGTCGAGGACGATAGGCTTGCCTTCCGCGGCCGGGATGCCGACCGCAAGAGGATTGTTGCCGACGACGGGCGTGCTGCCCTCCGGCGCAGGCATCATCGGCCGCGTGTTGCACATGGCGATGCCTATCAGCCCCTTACTCGTCGCCTGCCGCGCATATCGACCGCAGACGCCGAAATGGGTGCCGTTGCGGACTGCCACCGCACCGAGACCGAATGTGATCGCCTTGTGCGCCGCTGCTTCCATTGCCTGGGTGCCGCCCGCATGCCCCAGCATCAAACGGGCGTCGAACACCGCGATGGCTCCACGGTCGATGACAGGTTGGAGTTTGTCGTGCTTTGAGATGGTTCCGGCTCGAAGTCTGCGAATATAGTTCGGAAGCTGAAGCAGCCCATGGGATGCGGCGCCTTCGAGGTCGGCCTCGACAAGTGCTTCGGCGACTTCACGGGCAATCGATACCGGCACTCCCGTCGCCTCCAGCAGCGCGGTAACGAATGCCTGCGCCCGGGACGCAGAAACCGTGAGGAGCGGTTGGCCGCTCATGCGCGATCCTCCTGATGTTCAAAAGAGGTAGTCGCAGGCTGGAGGTGGGGTCAATCCGCCGGTTGCGGACAATTGCCAGAGTTCCGTCTGTCGAAATATGGGTCAAGCTGGCGGCCGCGCTTTAGTAAATTCGTGAATAGAGGCTTTCCGCCCTCTCCCGGTCCTCAAGGCGGAAGCGGTGGTCGGCTGGTGGATGGGCGCGTTGTTCGCATTCCATGCGCGGACAAATTCGGCATCCGACCCCGATGGGTACGATCTGGCGTTCATCCGACAGGTTGATCCCGTCCGAATAGATCATGCGGCTGGCGTGTGAGATATGGCAGCCGAGGCCAATGGAGAAATGACGGCGCGGAGCGTTGTGACGATGGCCGCCCTTTTCGAAGCTGCGCCCTATGCAGAAATAGGTCTGCCCGTCCGGCATCTGGCTGAGCTGAACATTGATGCGGCCGGGCTGCAGGAACGCCGAATAAACGTTCCAGCGCGGGCAGGCACCGGAATGGCGCGGTATGTGAATGCCGGAAAGCGAGAAGCGCTTGGATATGTTTCCGGCAATGTCGGTGCGGATGAGGTGCAGTGGAATGCCTTGCCGCCCGGGACGTTGCAAGGTTGTCAGTCGATGGCAGACTTGCTCGAAGCTCGCACCGAACCGGCGCGACAGGCGGTCGACATCGTATCGGAAATCTTCCGCGGCCGTGAAAAACGGGTCATAGGGCATGATGAGTGCCGCAGCGAAATAAGAAGCGAGCACATTGCGGGCGAGCGGCTGCGCCTCAACCTCCGACAGGAAGCTTTGTTCGATGATCTCGGCAATGTCTGTGTCTGCTGCCATCAATCCCACCTGGTGGGCGACCTGGAATTGGGCAGTCTCCGGCGGCAGCAGATCCGAAATCTCCAGATACCGGCCATCGTCGCTGATGCGCCTTGCAATGCCACGCGGTATCGAGGCGAGCCGCCACTCCATTCCGAAAACATTCTCCAGGTATGTTCTGAGCCCCTGCTCAAAGCTGCCCGAAGCGTTGTCGATGTCGGTGCGAACGCGCTCCGCCGCCTTTTCGAGAGCGGGGAAGTGATTGGCGTTTTCCTGCAGGAAATCGGAGATTGCGTCGGTGGCGCGATGGAACTGGCCATGCTCGACGGCGAGTGACTCCACCCCCTGGTGCCGCTCGGGCATCCCGTTCCGATAGGAATCGAACAGGCGCAGCACCGCCCGCGCCACCACTGGATTGGAGAACGCAAAATCCCGGATCTCCTGATTGGTCACGTCGGAGTCTGCGAAAAGATCGTCACCGAACATCTCCATCAGGTCGCCGGCGAGCTGGCCATCGTCGCTGTCGGCCAACTCTCCTGCCTCGATGCCGAAATAACCGGCGAACTTGAACAGCAACGGCACTGTCAGCTTGCGCCGGTTGTGCTCGATCAGGTTCAGATAGCTGGGCGATATCCCCACGGCTTGGGCGAGCGTTGCCTGCGAGATATGGCGCTGCCGCCTCAGCCGCCGGATGCGGCCGCCAATCTGGGGAGTGTCGCTCGCCATGCCGTTCTCCGAACTTTACAAAGTTTACAATTTTCTGCCGCCAGTTTTCCGGAATTTACAGATTAACTGGCTGATATGCTTCATTTTCTTGCAAAATTGGGCGTCTTGTCAAATCTTCACATAAAGATTTATCAAAGGAGACAACGATGAACGCCCCCGCACAGCCGATCCTGAATGATTGCGCTGAGGATCTGATCACCATCATTGCCCCCACGCTGAATGAGGTGATGACCCAATTCCACTCTCGCCGATTGGCGGCGCTGGGCTATTCCATAACCGGACCCGTTCGGCGTCATCATTTCGCCCTGGCGGACGAATCCGGGGCGGGAGACATGTTCGGCGGCGCCAGCATGATGGCCGCGACCTTTCAGCGGATCAGCTCCTAAGAGCCGCCCTCCCCTCTTATCCCCAACGCAACCTGTCAGGAGACAATTCTATGCTCGAACGTACCGCCAATCCGCCACGCCAGCCCGATTTCGAAGCGCCGATTTGGGCGCCGGACCGATGGGCAAACATCACCCGGACCTATACGCCTCAAGACGTGACGCGGCTCCGGGGCTCGCTCGATATTCAATATACACTGGCGGAGAACGGCGCCCGCAGGCTTTGGGAGCTGTTGCACACCGAGGACTATGTGCCTACCCTTGGGACGTTCACCGGGAACCAGGCTGTGCAGCAGGTCAAGGCCGGTCTGAAGGCGATCTACCTTTCAGGCTGGCAGGTGGCGGCGGATGCCAACACTTCGGGCAATATGTATCCGGATCAATCGCTCTATCCAGTCGATTCCGTTCCCTCTGTGGTCCGGCGGATCAACAAGGCGCTGCAACGCGCCGACCAAATCCAGACCATGGAAAAGGCGGACGGTATCGCGATCAGCGATCATGACTTTTTCGTGCCGATCATCGCCGACGCGGAGGCCGGGTTCGGTGGCGCGCTTAACGTGTTCGAGCTGATGAAGGCAATGATCGAAGCCGGAGCGGCTGCGGTCCATTTCGAGGATCAGCTCGCCTCCGAGAAAAAGTGTGGGCATCTGGGCGGCAAAGTGCTGGTACCCACCGCACATTTCATAAAGACGTTGAACGCGGCGCGGCTGGCAGCGGACGTGATGGGGGTGCCGACGGTGATCATGGCACGCACCGATGCCGAGGCAGCGCAACTCATCACATCCGACATCGATGAATATGATGCGCCGTTTGTCACCGGCGAGCGCACCGAGGAGGGCTTTTATCGCCTTCGGGGTGGCTTCGACTGTGCGATCGCGCGGGGGCTTGCCTATGCACCCTATGCCGACCTCATCTGGTGCGAGACGTCGACGCCAAACCTTGAGGACGCCAGACGGTTTGCCGAGGCGATCCGTGCCGAATATCCGGACCAGATGCTGGCCTACAATTGCTCGCCCTCTTTCAATTGGGCAAAGCATATGGGCGAGAGTGAGATGGAGGCCTTCCAGCGCGAACTTGGGGCCATGGGGTACAAGTACCAGTTTATAACGCTGGCGGGCTATCACAATGTGTCGCTTTCGACCTTTAACTTGGCCCGCAGTTACAGGGACGAAGGCATGAAGGCCTATTCGGCCCTGCAGCAGGCGGAATTCGCCGCGGAGAAGGACGGCTTTTCCGCGACACGGCACCAGCGGGAAGTGGGAACTTCCTACTTCGATGCTGTGAGCATGACCGTGAGCCGAGGGCAGTCCTCCACCACGGCGATGGCCGGTTCTACCGAGAGCGCTCAGTTCTGACGCAGCGTGTCAGGATGCTCGGGTCTGTGAGTATCCTGACTCCGGTTCCTGCGCTGGTGCCAAATCTTCTTTGAAGGAAGAAGCGCAAGGCGATGTTATGCTGCGTCGAGTATCGACGCCTTCAGGCGATTGTTGGCAATCCTAAGGGGCTGACCTGCAATCGCCGCCTGGAGCGCTGCTATATCGATCGGCCGCACGGTGAGGGAAGTGAAGCTTGCCGCTTCGCCGTCGATCAAAGCTCCAATGGTGTCGAGAAGGCCCCTGCCCTGCCCTCGCATTATGATTCAACAGTGCTTTGCTCGACAGCGTGCGGGAGGATGTCAATGCTGATTCGCTTGGCGCTTATTCCGGTTCCCTGCGAACAGTCTTCTTGGTCCATCTTCGCGCACCTCTAGTGTTGTCGGCTGACAAAATCGCTAAAAACAGCTGGTAAAACAAGCATATGAGGGCGGATGATCCGCAGACTTCCATACGTCTACAGAATCGCGGTTAACTTCTTGTTAACTTAAAATCTCTTGCCGGAACCAACGAATCGGTCATACTCCCGCCTGTTTGGCGATCTTGCGCCAAAAATCGTTATTAGGGAATTCTGGCCCAATGAACGTGAGTTCACCTGTTTCAGATCAGGCGTTGCTGCATTTCGAGAAGCGCATTCTCGAACAGGGCGATCAGATTTCAAAAAAGCTGCACCTTCTCAGCCAGCAACGCTTTCCCCCTAATGCCAAAAAAAACCTGCGCTCGTTTTCGCTGGCGGAGGTTGCAACCTATCTCGGCGTCTCCCAAAGCCATTTGAAGAAATTGCACCTGGAAGGGAAAGGTCCAGTCCCTGAAACCTCTTCTTCGGGACGGAGGTCATATACGGCTGAACAGATGCTCGAATTGCGTCAGTATCTGGATCAGCACGGCCGGTCGGAAGCCCGGATGTATGTTCCTCATCGGCGGCCGGGTGAGAAGCTTCAGGTCATTGCCGTTGTGAATTTCAAAGGCGGCTCGGGCAAGACGACGACTGCGGCACATCTTGCGCAGTACATGGCGCTGACGGGGCACCGCGTGCTTGCTGTGGATCTCGATCCTCAAGCCTCGCTTTCCTCATTGCACGGTTTCCAGCCGGAATTGGACCAGAGCAAGTCGATCTACGATGCGATCCGATACGATGAGGAGAGGGTTCCCCTCTCACAGATCATCCAGGAAACGAATTTTCCGGGGCTCGACATCATTCCTGCGAACCTGGAACTACAGGAATACGAGTACGACACCCCGCTGGCGATGGCCGACCGGAATTCGAACGCGGGAAAAGCATTCTTTACCCGGATATCGAGCGCTCTGGCGGAGGTGGACGAACGCTACGACGTGGTGATCATCGATTGCCCGCCACAGCTTGGGTACCTGACGATCACCGCTCTTACCGCTTCAACATCCGTTCTGATCACGATCCACCCGCAGATGCTGGACGTGATGTCCATGGGGCAATTCCTGTTGATGCTCGGCGGCATTCTCGAGCCCATCCGCAGTGTGGGGGCAGAGGTGAATTTGCAGTGGTTCCGCTATCTCGTCACCCGGTATGAGCCGACGGACCAGCCCCAGGCCCAGATGGTCGCGTTTCTACAGACGCTTTTTGGCGAGTTTATCCTCAAGAACCATATGCTGAAATCCACCGCTATCTCGGACGCCGGCATTACGAAGCAGACCCTCTACGAGGTCGAAAAGAACACCATGACACGATCTACATATGAGCGTGCCATGGAGGCGCTGGATGCGGTGAATGGCGAGATTGCGAGCCTCGTTCACAAAGGGTGGGGTCGATGACATGTTGTCCGCTGACAAAATTCTGCTTTTCCATCGAGAAATCAGTGGACTAGTTCCAAACAGGAGTTGATGTCATGGCGCGAAAGAATCTCCTGGCTGACTTGAATGATATTGAAAGCAATGATGAGCCGGGTTCCGTCGCCCCATATGCGATGCGTGGTGCCTCGAAATCGATGATCCGCTCTGTGAATGAGCTCGCAAAACAGGCGGATGCTTACCTCAAGGGGGAGCAGGTCGTTGAGCTCGATCCGGATGCGATCGATGTGTCCTTTGTATCGGACCGCATGGAGGATGACGAGGAGCAGTATCAGGAGTTGCTGAAGGCCATTCGGGAGAGGGGGCAGAACACGCCCATTCTGGTGCGCCCTCATCCCACGCTCGATGGCCGCTTCATGATCGTGTTCGGGCACCGGCGTGTCCGTGTCGCCAGACAACTTGGCCGAAAGGTGAGGGCAGTCGTCAAGGCTTTGGATGACAAGGCCCATGTCATCGCTCAGGGACAGGAGAATTCTGCTCGAGCGAACCTGACCTTCATCGAAAAGGCCATGTTTGCCAAGCGTCTTGAAGACATGGAATATGATCGGGAAACGATCTGTTCTGCCTTGGCATCAAATGCCGCGGCTGTGTCGAAGATGATTTCCGTCGTTAAGCGCATCCCGGCCTCGATTATTTCGAAGATTGGCTCCGCTCCCGCAGTGGGCCGCGAGAGGTGGGTTGAGCTCTCACTGCTCCTCGGCAAGAAACCGGATGCCCCGAAGGAGCTCCTGGCCGATCCTGAGTTTGATCAGCTTGAGAGCAACGAGCGTTTCGAGCGGCTGATGGCGGCACTGAATGCAAGCAGAAGGCCTGTTCGCAAGGTCGCGGCAAAGCCAGAAGTCAAAACCTGGGCGCCTTCCGACAAATCAGTCACCGTGACACTGAAACGAAGTGGCAAGGGGAGCACGATCGCGCTTGGCGCGGCCAATGGCGCACGGTTCGCGGAGTGGATTTCGAACAATCTGGGAGAGCTTTACGAGGCTTACAAGCAGTCGGAGAAAACAACAGGAGACTGAACCGCAAAAGAAAAAGGCCCCCACGGCGCAGCGCGGAAGCCCTTCTCAAGTCTCTAGCAAGCTGAGAATCGCAAATCCGCGAATCACTGTCAAGAGTCATAGCGTCGATTCGGCGAGCTGATTTCTTTTGCCTGAGAGAGGGTGAAGGAAATGGAGACGCATATTGCCTCGACTCCCTTCGGGAGCCGACCGATGTCGCTCGCCTTGCTGGCAGCGCAAAATGTTGCTCGTGAAATCCCTGAGGGAAAGGCTGTCGACAAGTGGCAGCTATACAGGGATCTCTGTGAAGGAAAGTCTGTCATCGGTGTAGGAGATCGCTCCCTCGCCGTTCTGGCTGCCTTGCTTTCATTCTACCCGGACAGCGAGTTGTCGGAAGAGAACGGCTTGATCGTTTTCCCCTCCAATAAGCAACTGTCGCTGCGGGCGCACGGGATGTCCGAAGTCACGCTTCGGCGACACCTGGCGGCATTGGTGAGCTGCGAACTCATCATCCGTAGAGATTCGCCCAACGGAAAGCGATACGCCCGCAAAAGCAGGGGAGGGGGCCTTGAAGAAGCTTTCGGCTTCTCTCTTGCCCCGTTGCTTGCCCGCTCGGAAGAGATTGCTGAGGCGGCCGAGACCGTTCGGGCAGAAAATCGAGCCTTGAGGCTGATGCGCGAACGGATCACTCTTTACAGGCGAGACATTTCAAAGCTCATCGAAGCTGCGGTGGAAGAAGAAGTTCCAGGTGACTGGCGGGGTCTCTGGAGGCGCTTCCGGATGATCGTCGATGGATTGCCGCGCCGCGCGGCTCTGGAAGAGCTCGAGGGGATCGTTGCCGAATTCTCCGCCATTCGGGATGAGATCGACAACCTGTTGATCTGCCATGAAAATACCGAAGAATCGAACGGCAATGCCGATCGTTCTGAACGGCAGTATTCTGATTCAAACACTGACTCTCTTACTGAATTTGAACCGGCTTTCGAACAAAGCGGGGCAACGGCTACCCACAAACCACCAACGCCGACGCCGTTGAAAGGATATCCTCTCGGGTTGGTTTTGAGAGCCTGCCCGGAAATCTCGGATTATGCGGTCGACGGAATCAGAAACTGGCGCGATTTGATGGCGACCGCGGCCCAGGTGCGCGGTTATCTTGGAGTATCGCCCTCGGCATATGCTGACGCGCTCGACGTATTTGGTCCGGAAACCACCGCGATTGTGATCGCTTGTATCCTCCAGCGCGCAAACCACATCAATTCGGCGGGCGGATATCTGCGGGCGTTGACCGAGAAGGCAAGAGCGGGACAGTTCACCGTGGGTCCAATGTTGATGGCGGCCCTGAAGGCAAATGGCGCGACCGCGAGGATGGCAGGGTGACGCTTTGACCGTATAGCTGTCGGGAGACTGGTGAGTGCAGAGGGCAACGCGAACTTGAAATGAGCGCGGATTGCGCACATATTGAGCACGTGTGAAGAAAACCTTGATCGGAGAGAGCCGATGCAAGTCCATGGCTTTCAAATTGGTGCCGCTGGGTTCAGTGAAGGCAGCTCGCCATTTTTATCGCCGCACCGCCTTTCTGAAAGGCTTGGTGTGACGCAGTCCGAACTTGCCAGGCTTGCGGGGGTTGCCCGCAACACCCTGACGGCCAAATCCGCCACACGGAAAGTGGATGCTGCGCTGAGCCCGATTGTTCGCATCCTGACCGTGGCTGCGGAGATGGCGGGAGATGAGAGCCGGGCCGTCATCTGGTTCAAGCACCAGCCGATTCCCGGCTGGGCCGGCAAGACCGCATACGATCTGGTGGGCGAGGGTAAGGCGGACGAAGTCCTGACCTATCTGGAAGCGGTTCGTGCGGGCGTCTATGCCTGAAGAGGCTGAAACGCCGCCGCTTGTTCTGTGGCGGGCCTATGTACCCAGATGGTCGTATTTACCGCTGTCGGGGGAGGGAGCTGCCAGGTTTGGTGGACGCTGGAATCCGCGTGGTGTTCCGACGATCTATGCGGCGCGCGAATTGTCCACGGCCTGGGCCGAATACAATCAGGGATTTGTTCAGCATCCCGCATTGATCGCGCAGCTCGAGCTTACCGGCGCAGAGCTCGCAGATCTGACTGACGGAGCAGTTCTTGCGGAACACGGTGTTGATGAGCGCATTCACCATTGCGAGTGGAGGAGTGAACTCGACAGGGGCGCGCTTCCGGCAACGCATGCACTTTACGAGCGCCTTATTGCCTCTGGGTTCGACGGGGTGATCTATCCGTCTTTCATGTCACCTGGTGGGACTTGTGTCGCTCTTTGGCGATGGAATGAAGATGACGGGCCGGTGCTGCAGATCATAGACCCGGAAGGCCGGCTGCCGACGACGGCAAGGTCATGGGTGGGCGATTGATAGCCGGCGGAAATGCAGATCGTTGAACGGCCGTCTGCCTCCGAACGCACAAAGGAGGCGCCGTTTGCATCCGGCTGGCGCCAGATCTGCATGGACGCGCGGCGCTGTAGTCTCGCTACAGACCGGCAGCTTTGGTGAGATTGACGCGGAATCGGTCGCGACGGCGCTGATATTTGCGGGTCATTTCCGCGGAGGCGTGGCCGAGTTGCTTCTGCACATACCGCTCGTCAACCTCGGCTGAGGAGGCAAGGCCAGCCCGTAACGAGTGGCCGGAGAATTTTTGTACCCGCTCGCCTTCCGGCAAATCTCCGCGGATGCCGGCGGACAGCGCGGCACGCTTGACCAGCCGCGCTACTTCCTGGTCGTTGAGACGCTCAGCGCCGACCTTCTTGCCACGGCCGGTGACGCGGCGGAAAAGCGGCCCGTGAGTGATCCGCGCCAGTGCGAGCCAGGTTTCGAGGGCTACGACCGGGCAGGTGGCGTCGGAAGACCCACGTCCGATCTCGACCTCGCGCCAGCCGGTCTTACCACGCAGAATGACAAGCAAACCCTTCTCCAGGAATTCGATCCAGCCGCGGCCGTCTTCAGTTTGATCGCGGCCGGCATCGAGACCGGTGATCTCTGAGCGCCGCAGGCCACCCGTGAAGCCGAGCAGCAGCATCGCGCGATCTCGCAGGCCGCGCAAAGAGCCACGGTCGAGCGTCTCCAGCATGGCGAGCAGATCTTCGGGCAGGATTGCTTCCTTCTGGCGGGGAGGGGAGGCGTGTTTGTTGCGGATGCCAGCCATAACCGTAGCGATGTGTCGGTCCGTTCGATCGAGTGTCAGGCCGCGCTGGGCAAAGTTCCATGTCAGCGACGAAAGACGCCGTTCGATGGTCGATACGGAATTCGGCTTGTTATTTCCGCCAACGGTGCCCGAAGCGCAGGCAGTGATGTAGAGGCCGACGATCTGCGGGTCCGGTGTTAGGGCATCAAGGCCCTGCCGTTGGCACCAGGCGTAATAATGCCGCCAGTCGGCGGCGTAGGCACGCCGCGTGTTGGCAGAACTTGCTGCTTCGACATAATCGCGCGCGCGCCCTGCGAGTTGTTCCAGATGTGCCGGCAGCGAAGGGGAGGTGGGTTCGGCGGGCATTCGGCCCATCTCGGCCACAATATCGATGATGTCGGGCAGATCGTCGTCCCGATTCGTTGCTCGTGCGTTCATCACAATACCTGCAAAGCGGTCGGCCGCCGATGAGGCCACACAACAGCATAACAAAAGCAGCCAAATAGCATGCTCTTCCGTGAATAGCACGACATCGGCGCTCGTGCGCTGTCGCGGCCGGTATGACAATCCTTGCTGGAAATCTCGCGCATCATGAGGGGCTGTCACGGCCGCCGCATCAGCCGCATCATATGTGCTTGTTCTGTGGCGTCATCGCTCATCCGGTCGGGCAGGTTCTTGCCTTGATTTGCCGGGGTGAAGGCGAGGGCAGGGAGCGCGGAGCATAGGCTTTGGGAGGTTCCGGTGAACAGTGTTCGCCTGGCAGAAAGCCGCGGCCGCGGTCATCCGGCCGCTGGCAGTACAGGAGAGGATGATTGATTAGGTGGTGATCAAAGCGCCTTGAGCGGTGCCGGCATTCTCCTGACGAGATCATCGCTCGCCACAGTTGGCCCCGGAGCACCGCCTCAAGATCATGCTGCCGCTTGCGCCGGGCGACATTCGATCTGGCAGCCTGCAGCATCAACCCGAAAATCTGAATCGATTTTCAGAACGTAGGATGCGTAGGTTCAATTGGATAGCGCCTTCTTGTGCCTCCAAAAAGACGCGGCGTGCTCGGGCGATCCTGCCGGCAGGCTATCGGATGCCGTCGGGCTTGCGGTGGGATCCTGCTCGGTATCTGACGCTGCGATCGCGCCGAGCCGCCATGGCCCGCTTTTTCCGGGTTTTGATCGACGAGAGAGGGGATTTTCGCATCGTTTCTCATGACGAACGATAATGCAAGATTATCAATCATTATTTAGG